>JAQUMS010000245.1 GCA_028717985.1 Candidatus Omnitrophota bacterium | reverse complement strand
CCGCTTCTTCAACAGTGTCTCCGAGATATGCTTCCGCGTCCTGTTTTATCTTCTGCAGGATAAACGCGGAAATCTGCTGGGGAGTATATTCTTTACCAAAAACCTTAAATTTATGGTCTGACCCCATTTTTCTCTTTGCCGCGAAAATAGTCCCCTCAGGATTAATCGCCGCCTGGCGCCGAGCCGGCTCCCCGACTAAACGCTGATTATCCTTGGTAAAAGCAACATATGACGGAAATGCCTTACCTGAAGCAACACCCGCCCCTTCCGCCGACGGAATGATTACCGGCCTGCCGCCTTCCATAACGGCCGCCGCGGAGTTTGATGTCCCAAGATCAATTCCGATTACTTTAGCCATTGTACCCTCCTTATATTATACACTTTCTTCTGATATCTCTGCCGGTTTAATTAACTCTTTTGTCTTCTTTGAAACCTTAACTTTCGCTGTCCTGACCACTTTTTCGTTCAAAAGATATCCCTTTTGCAATTCCTCAAGCACAGTATGTTCAGGGACATCGTTATTATCCTCCTGGATCAAAGCCTCGTGATAATTCGGATCAAACAATTTCCCTTCCGCGTCAATAGGCCGGACTGAATATTTCTTTAATAGATCATACAGATGCGCGAGGATCATTTCCACGCCTTTTAAGAACGTATTCAGGTCTTGGTGCTTTTCCTGGGCAAGTTCCACCACGCGTTCAAGGTCGTCCAGGATATTAAGCAATTCAACAACGATCCCCTCAGAAGCATATTTAACAAACTCCTGCCGGTCACGGTCCCAGCGCTTTCTCGCGTTATCAAAATCAGCCTGAAGACGCACCATTGAATCCCTGTATTCCTGCGCTTTTTTCGCTTCAGACACCAGGATATCATATTCCGACTGGGCGATTGTAATCTCACCGCAGGGCTCTACCGCTTCACTCGAAGGATTTTCCGTTTCCGGGTTT
Organism: Candidatus Omnitrophota bacterium; assembly: GCA_028717985.1. Classification (GTDB taxonomy): domain Bacteria; phylum Omnitrophota; class Gorgyraeia; order Gygaellales; family Profunditerraquicolaceae; genus STD1-16. The sequence goes on along the minus strand of JAQUMS010000245.1, from coordinate 2,100 downwards.
TCTTCTTTTTTATGGTTATTTTTATGGTTTCCTGAATTCATACGCCTTATACCCTGTTCAATGTTTCAGACAACACCTCGGAAATATACTCGAGAGCTGAAATCGTTTTATTATATTCCATGCGTTTAGGCCCTAAAACCGCCAGCCTTCCCGAAGGACGGTTATTAACACTGTAGCTCGACACAATTAAAGAACAGCCTTCAACTTCAGGGCAATTTAACTCTTCGCCGATAAAAACGGTAACTTTTCTGCTTCCGGAAAAATCCCTGTTGATCAATTCAATTAACCGCTGTTTATCCTCAACCATCTTAATTAACAGCCGTATCCTATCGCAATCCCTGAATTCGGGTTGTTCTAAAACCAGGCTTAACCCGTTATAAAAAACCTTATCCTGCCATTCAATAGAAGAAACTATACCCGCGTAATGAGTAATCGCGGCAATGACTTCCGAAGTCTTTTCAAGGACATCCTCAAGCCGGCTGATCTTCTGCTGATATTCCTGTACTATCTGTTTTTTCTGTTCCGCCAAAACTTCCATCTGGGAAGCTAAGAAATCAACATAATACCGGTAGCCTTTACTGGTCGGAATTCTCCCGCCTGAAGTATACGGATGGGTCAAATAACCGGATTCCTCCAGTTCAGCAAAAATGTTCCGGACTGTCGCGGAACTCAAACCGAAATTCCTCGCGAGATCATCGGAAGCAACCGGTTCTCCGCTTTTGATATAGCAGTCAATGGTCGCTTCCAATATCGCTTTTCTCCTGGAATCGTGATCAACCGTTCTTGCCGCCATAGGTATCAGAAGTCTTATGCCGCACCATCAAATTAATTTCTCAAGACACGCTCAATTAGCACTCTTCCCTATTAAATGCTAAATGATAATTTTAACATACTTTATGTGTTTGTCAATGAACGAAACCAAACATTATTTCCTGAGCTCAAATACGAGCTTACCGCCCGCAGAGTCCATATCCGTGAAGATTTTATCGCCTGTTTTAAACTCCCCCGCCAGAATTTTAAGCGACAAAGGATTCATCAGGAACTTCTGAATCGTCCGCTTCAAAGGACGTGCTCCGTAATGAACGTCAAACCCATTTTGTACCAGGAAATCTTTCGCTTTCCTGCTGACATCCAGCTCAAGGCCCTGCTGGGCAAGACGTTTGTAAATCTGTTCCAATTCAATATCGACGATTTTGTTGATCTCATTTTTTTGCAAAGGATTAAATATAACAATATCGTCAATACGGTTTAAAAACTCCGGTTTAAAGATTTTTTTCACTTCCTCCATGAGGCGCGATTTGATATCCTTATACGCATTGTCGTCTTTAGGCTGTTTAAACCCGATAGCACCGTGTTTTTGGATCATATCCGCGCCAATATTGGAAGTCATTATTATAACCGTGTTCCTGAAATTAACAGTCCTGCCCTGTCCATCCGTCAACCTGCCGTCATCAAAAATCTGTAAAAGGATATTGAATACGTCAGGATGCGCTTTTTCAATCTCATCAAGAAGGATCACGGAATACGGCCTTCTCCTGATTTTTTCGCTTAACTGCCCTCCTTCCTCATATCCCACATACCCCGGCGGAGCACCGACAAGGCGGGATACACTGAATTTTTCCATATATTCCGACATATCAATCCTCACCAACGCTTCTTCGTCATCAAACAAAAACCACGCGAGCGCCTTGGCAAGCTTAGTCTTGCCTACGCCTGTCGGCCCCATAAAAATAAAAGAACCCATCGGCCTTGTTTCATCGGACAAGCCTGAACGTGACCTTCGGATACAGGAGGAAATAATATCTACCGCCTCATCCTGCCCGACCACGCGCGATTTCAGGCGTTCTTCCATTTTCAGAAGCTTTTCGCTGTCTCCTTCAAGCAGTTTGCTTAAAGGAATACCTGTCCATTCAGCAACCACTTTGGCGATATCTTCCTCCTCAACTTCCTGGCGAAGCATCGCTGAATCTTTCTGTAAACTGTTTAATTCCTCATTAAATGTATTCAGCTCTTTTTCCGATTCAATAAGGCGGCCGTATTTAATTTCTGCGGCCGTATCCAGGTTGCCGACTTTTTCCGCCGCCGCGGCTTCATTTCTAT
>JAQUMS010000244.1 GCA_028717985.1 Candidatus Omnitrophota bacterium | reverse complement strand
CGCGCAGGACAATTCTCATAGAGGGAGTCATAAATCGATTTTCCCGTGCCTTCCGGTTTATAGTACCTGTCCGCAAGCTGCCAGGTCATAAGTGTTCGATATCCCAGGGGAGAGTTATCAGGATTTACTCTCCCGATCTGGACACCGGGCCGGGAAAGAACACGATACCAATTATCCCGGGTAATTTCGTTTCCGAATTTTGATTGTTCCGTAAAACAAATCACCATCCTGGTACCGGCGAAATTAATATACCAATCCGCGTATTCAGGCATAAGAATATCGCGTATCACCGAAGGATCGGCAGTGATCAGAATATCCGCGTTACGCTTAAGTTCAGCGACTTTACGCGCGGCTTCTCTGCTCCCTGACGCTTCACAGAAAATAAAAACACCGGGGAATTTTTTCTGAAACTCTTCAGATACTTGTTTAATAGGAGCGGCCAATGTGGAAGCGTAAAATATCGTTAATTCTTCCTTTTCGGCCCCGGCTACTGGTCCGGTAATCAGAAAAAAAAAGAAAAAAACTAATGTCAGCCGATTCACAATCACCTTTTCAATTCCAATGTACCGTTCCCACTCCGGAAGTGGTACAGGTTTTACCTGTACCACTTCCGGAGTGGGAACGGTTGAGATCAATCAAGCCTGCTTCTCACCTTTCCTTCATACCGCCGGTCATACCACCGTTTATCAAGATAATACCCTTTGCCGAACGTATCTTCGGGAATTTTTTTTATCAGTCCTTTTTTCACAAGTTCATTTAAATCTTCAGGCAGCCTCCCGAATTCACTTTTAAATTCAGCGACTTTCTGTTCAAGAATCACGATATTTTTAAGCCAGGTGATCTTACGCTCCAAGGCTCCGACTACTTTGGGATCACTGAGAGAATTCTGAAAGCCCTCCAGAAACGCTAATGCCAATTCTGATTTGCCCGCTTTATAATACGACAACGTTGCCAAGCTTCTCAAATAACGGGGAGCCCCGGGGATATCGGACGCTTTACGGTAAAATTCAGCCGCTTTTTCATAATCATTAATTTGAAAATAATTAAACGCGATCCAAAAAGGCAGTTTCCATTCCAAAGGGTTTCGCTCCATTCCTTCCTTAAGGAACCCGATCCCAAGAGGCACCTCAACGCTCCCTCGAGGGGCGACAACGCCGCCTACAATATAGGCGTAAATCATCCGTGAATCAAGAGCAGTCGCCAAACGTAGATTAGCAAGTATGTAGTGGATATATTCAGGCCCTGCTTCTCCCACACCGAGGATCGCCCTGACAAAGAAAATATCCGCTGCAGTAGTTTTAAATGTTCCTGCTATGAAATTAACGTAAGGATACGGGGGGACATACAATCCCGGAGCGGCGTTTTTTTGCGCTGAAGGAGCCGAATGAAAAACGGAAGATAGAAAAATTACGCCTGCAAAGGAAGTGACAGCGAGAAAAACTAATAATCGGGAAATCATAGATGAGCCATCCGTTTTATTTCTTATGGCTGAAAAACCATGTGCTTATAGACCATAGGAACAAACAGTAGCATACTGTATAAATAATTGCCGTCCCAAAAAAAGCAAAACCAGGGATCTGCCCATAGATAAGCTGGTATTTTAGGTCTAATTTATCTAAATTAGGAAGAGTGTAACTTAAACCCAAAAGAACAGTTTTTGACATAGGGCTTTTAAAATAAATATCCGCGAGCCGCACAGCTTCGGAAACAATGCTTCCTGAAAAATAAATAAAAATCGTACTTAATAATGCCAACGTTGGAGAAGAACAAAGCGTGCAGAAAAATAAGCACAGGAAAACAGCCAGACATAACTTAAGAAAAAGACTAAAAATCCCGGCCCAGGAATTCCAGAAAAATGCGGAATTAAGCTGCAGCACGCCACCCCAAAACAAACCTGCCACTATAAGATAACACAAGACAATCAATACGTACGCGAGTACCTTTGAAGCCGTATAAACATACCGGGGAACATACGACAGGTATATTTCAAGCATCCTGCTTGTTTTATCCCGGTAAAAACTAAACGTAAAACTGATGATAATTAATAATAAACCGGTTATTTCCATTACTGAAAGCCCCGAACCGCGTAAAACGCGGGTGCTTTCCCCAACAGACAATACGCTCAGAAAAAAACTCAAACCGAGAAGAATAAGGAAAAAGAATATGACGCTTACAAAAAGCTTTTCACGCAAGGCGTCGAGAAAATTCAGCAAAACAAATTGCACCAGTTTCTTCATACCCCTTCTACCTCTTTCAAAAACGCGTCTTCCAGATACGAAACGCCGTGTTTTGTTTTCAATTCAGGAATTGCACCTGCGAACGCGATTTTTCCGTGATGTACGATTCCTACGCGGGAACAAAACAATTCAATATGAGGAAAAATATGGGTAGATAAAATTATCGTCTTTCCTTTCGAATGCAGTGTATTCAAAAGAGTAAAGATCTGTTTCTGTCCAAGCACATCAAGCCCCAGTATCGGTTCATCAAGCACAAGAACGGCAGGATCTTTTAAAAGCGCGATGGCAAGGCCAAGCCTTTGAATCATTCCGCGGGAATATGTAGCGATTTTTTTCTTTTTCGCTTCGACAAGCCCTACCATCTCAAGACAGATTTCAGGGAGAAGAGCTGTCGACAGCGGCCGGCTCAAAAAAGTCAAAAGTTCAATGGCGTTTATATGGGCGGGCGGCTGAAAATCTTCGGGCAGATATCCAAAATAAGAGTGGACAACGGATTCAGTAAGCGGTTTCCCATTAAAAAAAATAGCGCCCTTATTAAAAGAATAAAAATTAACAAGGCACCTCAGAAGAGTAGTTTTACCGGCACCGTTAAGCCCCAGGATACCAAAAACCTCCCCTTCATTAATAGTAAGGCTAAGATTATCAAGCGCTTTGAATTTATTAAAAAACTTATTTAAGCTTTTAATCTCAATATTCACGGTTTCAGGAATTTATATAAACTAAACCTTCATTGTAATTATTGTTCCCTGGTAAACATTGGCCAAAAACAACCGGTGTCCCAGCCTCCGGTACCGCATAATCTCCCGCGGAC
>JAQUMS010000243.1 GCA_028717985.1 Candidatus Omnitrophota bacterium | reverse complement strand
AGGCACGATATACGAAGAAACTTTACGCTGCGCGAGTTTATTGTTGGCAATAATAACCAGGAATATACCCGCGCTGATAAGAAAACCCTTTAAGGAAAGGCTTCCCTGGAAATACGAGAACGTGACAAAACCAATAGCGAATAACGAAGGCACAACGGCATCCCAGTCGCCCAAAAAGCCCGCAGACATCCGTTTTTCGAACCCGCCGTCATGATAGCTCATAGCTCCCGCCACTAGATTATCGGCGGACAAGTTTAGCTCATAGCTCTTTGAGTTTTCGTCTATCGTCCATCGTCCATCATCCATCGTTGAAACTTCGCCCCCATCTTCAAATTTTTTAAATCCGAACCGCTGAGTAAATTTCGCCCATGACATTTGCATCTGCAGGATATGAGCGGCGTAATCCGCGGATTTTCCTACCGAAGACTGCCTGGAACGTTTTTCCAGCTCCGCAAGTGCTTTATTCTTTATATTCTCCGCCTGTATAAATTCACCGAGTAATCCGTATAAATTCATCGCGTAATCCGCAACACTGACAGCTTCCACCCAGGAGTTTATTTTTACGTAATACTCAAAACTTTTTTGGTTTGATTCAGCCGCTTCCCTGCGGTAATTCAGATTGGCATATGCTATTGCGAGCATTTTCAAGGAATGAGCCGCTTCTTCGATTTTTCCCGTTTCTTCCCACAAAGAGGACGATTTCTCCAGCATGGCAACTTCCTGTTCTGAAAAACCCGCCATTTTGTATAACGCGACGGCGGCAAAATCATACGCCCATGCCGCTTGCACTTTATCGCCTTTCTGTTCGAACAATTCACCCAGGCGAATACTGTAATCGGCTGATTTTCTGAAGTCATCCCTCCGCATATTAAACACCGCTGAATCTTTTAATGATTCGATCATTTTTTCTTTATTACCCAATATCTCAAACATTTCCAAAGCCTTATCCACGAAATCATTAGCCTGAGAAGCATACTCGGTCTTCTGGGCTACTCTGGCCGCCTGAATATATGAATTAGCGGATTTAAGCATAAACCTTCTCAGTTCTTTCTTCGAATAAATAGGCAGGTAATGATCGGAAGAAATCCGTTCGTAGATCGCTGCCCGCTTTGCGATATTACTATAAACAAGAGACAAATCACCGGCAAGCTCAGCTTCATGCACATGAGCGCTGTAGATATGCCCCTGAATAAAAATATTCTTTGCTTCCTCTTCCGCCTCTATAAGATTACCCGCTTCCATTAAACGTTCGACAGCCGCGAAATAACTCTCAAGCGTCCGGTCGGTATCTTCATCGGTTTCTCTGCTGTTTTCCAGTAAACGGGCCTGGCGCAAACGGTAATCGGCAGATTTGGAAACATACCTCGTAACCATTTCGCTGTCATCCGCCGTTTTCTGAGCCTGCGCGAGGGACTGATACACCTGAGCCAAAATCCCATACGCGTCAGCCGCTTTTTCCAGAGTTTCCCTTCCGTTTTCTTCCATTAAATATTCCAAAACCCGTACATAATCTTCCAATACTGCAATAAGAATCATTACATTATTATTGTTAGCCGTTTTGATGAATACGGCGACGGCATAGAATCCTTCCGCGCTCCGCAGGAGATTTTCTTTTGCCTTCACTGAGTTATCTTGATCTTTATATCTTAATCCCAGCAGTTCGTATATATGACTCACAGACGCGTTCAAAGACACGTAGTACGATTCCATGGATGCTATCTGGGCCATAAATTCCTCATGGCTGATGGCGAGGAATCTACGGTTATTCCGGGAAACTTTGTTATAATCGTCCATCTTACTTTTAAGTTTGTTGATTTTCTCATTCACCCCGCTCAAAAAGTTTTCATACGTATCAAAAGGATCCTCTTCATTCAACCCTTCCCTTGTCAGCACTGAATCAACTCTCTCCATAACGCCGGCCAACCCTTTATAATTATCTGTCTTACCGTACCAGATAGCTGAAGATAAGAAATACCGTAACGCCTCCGGCAGAGCTCCCCGGGAAAAATCATATTCACCCGCAAACTCATAGAGCCTGCCGGCGTTCTTAGAAAATACTTCCTGGGGGCGGCTTGATTGAAGAGGAACATTTAAATGATTTCTCACGACTTCCATCAAACGCTCTTGATATTCAGGGTATTCGGAATAATCGGACAATGCTTTTTCCACAGTCTCGCGAACAGCGTCATAAACTCCATGTTTGAATTTAAGATCCAGAAAAGAAAGGGCCCGCTCAAACTGCAAAGCAACTTTCTTTTCGTCCTTCTTCCTCTGTCCCTCATCCTTCGTTTCACCCGGAACTCTGCTCTCCGGACTCGGTTCCCGCATAACTTGGCCGCGAGTGCTCTGGGACACCTGAGAATTATTATTCCCTCCATCGTTCTGTTTGTCCATTTCCGGTTTCCATATAATATAATCAAATCTCCAATCAGGCGCGTACCAAACCAGGACATCCGGAGCATATGTTCCCTCGTAAGTAAGCACAGTTACATAACCGTCTTTGATGACAAGTAACCGGTCCTTACCAATCAAGACCGTTGAAGCTTCTAAAGAAATAATAACGCCGTGTTCCCGCACAACCGCTATGCGGTCACTCCGCACGGATACTTCGTATTTTCTTTGAGACGGCATACCCAGATCAACCGTAATCTCATAATCCCTGTTTAAACCGTCGATTTTTTCAAGAGGAATAGCTGAATTTAAACGCCGATCGTAAATTTCCGCACCGGAAATCAGCTTTTTAATTATTTTGATATCAAGAGGATTATTGATCCCTCTTAAAACAAACCACCGCTTATTTTTCCTTGCAAAATCGATGAACCAACTTAATAACGCAGTGCCAATCCCATACCCGCTGTAGTTTTTGACCGAAATAATCCTAACCTCTATCTTTCGCCGTGTAATCACATACTGAACCACACCGATCTTTTTAAGAGAAGATCCAAAACGCACATCGGCGGTATTAATATCCTGAAGCTTTAATGAAGACTTTCCGGCGGGGGTCAATATAACATATTCGGAATTATACGGGACCGAAATAGACCGGATTTTATTTTC
>JAQUMS010000242.1 GCA_028717985.1 Candidatus Omnitrophota bacterium | reverse complement strand
TATTATGATCGTCTTCGTGTATGTGGCAGTTTTCCGCGTCCCGGTGTTGCTCGGTTGTCTTTATGCGTTTGTTTTTTCTTTTCTTATTTTAAGCGCCTATTGGCTTCAAAGTTTCTTCATTTCCTGCCTTTTTGTTTTTATGGTCACCTGGCTGCATAAAAAACGTGTTTCATTTTTTCTGCGGACCATGTTTTTCCTTGGGTTTTTGACGCTTCTTTTCATTTTGTTCCCCCTTATTTCTCTTATGAGCGGAACCGATGTTCAGACCGTGGTTTCCGCGTTTAATCCCGAACTTCGCAGTGCTTTGTCGATGAGTGTTTTTACTGCAGGCGTTTCCACCTGTTTGATTTGTTTTTTCGGGATTCCGTTTGCGTATTGTATGGCGCGCATGGATTTTAAAGGGAAACCCGCGGTTGACGCATTAATCGATGTGCCGATACTTGTCCCCCAGACTGCGGTCGGTATCGCCATGCTTACGTTCCTGGGGCCGAAGACCCCTGCAGGGGAATTTATATCTCAGCATTTCGGCGTTGGGTTTTCCGGCAGTACTCTGGGGATTATCGCATGCCAGGTTTTCGTTAGCATGCCTTTTCTCATCAGGTCGTCTATATCCGCATTCGAAGGAGTGAATCCGAGACTGGAGTTGGTAAGCCGGACATTGGGCGCTAATTCTTTGCATACTTTTCTTAAAATTTCCCTGCCTCTGGCATTGCCCGGAATCTTTAACGGTTGTATCCTGTCTTTTTCACGGGCGCTTTCCGAGGCGGGAAGTTTAATCATCGTCGCGTATCGTCCCGCCACAATACCGACGTACATCAATGACGTGTTCGCGCAATACGGTATTAAGGAGTCTGTTCCGGTCGGGGTGGTTTTTATCGGAATATGCCTCTGGGGATTTATTGTGCTAAAGTGGTTGTATGAGATCCGCAAAAAATCGCTTTTACGGGTATGATCGAAATACATAATATATCAAAATCATGGAATGGTTTTAGTTTATCCAGGATAAGCGCCCGGATTAAAGAAAATGAGATCCTCGGGATATGGGGGCATAACGGCGCAGGTAAAACTCTTTTGCTTGAGACTGTGGCGGGATTGTGGTATCCGGACGAGGGGCGCATTACGTTCCGCGGAAAAGATATGACCTTTGATCCTCCCGAAAAAAGGAATGTCGGTTTCGTGTATCAGGATCACTGTTTGTTTCCCCACTTGTCGGTCAAAGATAATATTATGTATGGTTTGCGTTTTCGCAAACTGTCAAAAAAAGAGAAGCAGAAAAGGTTACATGAACTTTTTTGTTCTCTCCGCCTGGAATCTCTCGTGAAACGTAATAATCCCTCTTTGTTAAGCGGGGGTGAAAAACAACGCGTTTCTCTCGCTCGCGCGTTGGCTTCAGACCCGGATATTGTGTGTCTTGATGAGCCGACACAGTCATTAGACGAGGAAGGAAGAGAATTGTTTTATACAATGATTAAAAATCTGCGTTCTGTAATTTCGTCCCCGGTTATTTTTGTGTCTCACGATTATGATGAGTTAAGGCAGTTGTCGAACCGGATCGCCGTTATGGAAAAGGGCAAAATAATAAGAATTGATGAACCTGTTTCTTTTACTTCGTAAGATCGTTAATACGCCTCTTATGCCGGTGCAGGGCACGTGGATAGATGCGGCGGTTTTTGTTATTATCTTTGCCGTCCTTTCCGTTGCGGCGGGAGTATGTTTTTTTGTCCGGTCTCCGAAGCTGAGGCAGAATATGAGGATTATTACCCGCGTTGTGTCTCTGGGTGTTTTCGCGGTCATGTTTTTCCGGTGTATATGCCTGTTGAAAACGTCGGTGGTTGGCGTGACTCAAATCGGCTGGGATGATGTTTCGGCTTTCGGAAATTTTTTTCTATTTATTCTTATAGGTTCTTTCGTGCTGGTTGCCGGTAATATTTACTGCGGCTGGATGTGCCCGCTCGGTTTTTTGCAGGAGATATCCTCACGGCTTTTTCCGGTAAAGACAAACCGGCTTAGATTTTTGTCGCTCGGCATAATCTTTATTTTGGGTTCAGTTTTATTGTTTTTATTTCGTCCCGCGAATGATTTTTTTACCGAAAATATAATTGCGTTGTGGGCATTGGCGCTTGTAATTGTTGTAACGGTAGTTCTTTTGAATCCGGCGCGGGAATACGTCATTCTGAAAACAAAATACGCGTTTCTGGTTTTATATGTATTATTGACCGGCGCGGGCGTGTGGTTTAGCGAAGCCTGGTGCTGGTTAACGGGCAACGATATAGATTATTCCTCGATTATTGGTTTTTTCGTGATATTCCTGGTTTCCGCCGTTATCCCATTGGCCTGGTGCAGGTACGTGTGCCCTACGGGAACATTCCTGTTTTTATTGGGGAGAAAATCCCTCCTTAAGATAAAAGCAACCGATCACGGTGCTGAGATAGGGAACACTCCCCGGTGTCTGATGGGGGAATCGAGCCGTGTCCCGGAGTCACGTTTGATGTGTATCCGGTGCGGCACGTGTGCATATGAACTCAATGACAAAAAAATTTAATTCATTTCTTTCTTTTTTATTGATTTTTGAATGGCATATGTTCGGTGTAAATCCCCAGCATACCCAGAATTCTGAGCTTGGTTTTCCATCCTCATCGTTTAAACGCGCGTGGAATTTTCAGGCAGATACCCACGTGTGGAGTCATACTTCACGAAAAAGCGTTTGGTCAAGCTCTGGCGTGGCGGCGGAGATTGACGGCTCAATGAGATTTTTTATCGGTTCTTACACAAATAATGTTTTTTGTCTTGATGCCGGCACAGGAAGGGAATTATGGCGGTTTCCCGCCGGCGGCCCGGTCAACGCGGCGCCGGTTTTTTTTCGCGCCGGAGACAAAGCGTTTGTGATCGCGGTTTCTTCGGACAGGATAATTTATTGTCTTGATGCCCGGACAGGGGAGAAAGTATGGAGTTATGAAGTATACCCCTGGAAATTTACTGTTTTTGAAGCGATAAGTACTTCGCCAATAGTTATAACTTCCGGAAACTCCTGTCAGTTGATTGTTTCCCTCTGGTACGCGGACAGGAAA
>JAQUMS010000241.1 GCA_028717985.1 Candidatus Omnitrophota bacterium | reverse complement strand
GCATTGCCTGTAATTGAATGGGCGTGTGATCATGCTCTTCCAAGCGGAGTATTGGCTGAACAGATTGATCCCCATACAAATGAGCCTTTGTCAGTTTCACCTTTGACCTGGAGCCACGCCACCTATGTCGCCGTCATACAGGAATATCTTAATAAATTTATCGCGATTGAAAAATGTACTGCGTGTAACCAGCCGAAGTATTCAAAGAAACGGCGCCGGATTTAAGGAATCTTAATTTATAAGAACAGGGCATCTAAAAAATTCAGAGTTTATGATGGATAAGGTAAAAAAACATTTCCAGGAAGAGGCGGATGTTTTTGACGCCCGAGTATTAAAAGCTGTCCCGTTTTATAACGATATGCTTGAAGCTCTTGTTTCTACCATCCCTTGTGCCCCGGAACAGAAGATAAAAGTAGTTGATTTGGGGTGCGGGACAGGCTCTATCTCAAAAAAGATTAAAGAGCATTATCCCAATGCCGTAATAACATGCGTTGATTTTGCCGATAATATGCTTAAAATCGCGCAAGATAAACTTGCGCATTATAAAGATATCGATTATGTATTGTGTGATTGCAGGGATTTTGATTTTTCTTCAGGTTACGATGCGATTCTTTCTTCATTAACGCTGCATCATGTGCGAGAACAAAGAGAAAAAAAGGACTTTTATAAAAAAATATTTGCCGGTCTTAATGATAACGGCGTTTTTTACGCGGCGGATCTGGTTTTAGGCTCAAACGATTACCTGCAAAAGCTTAACCTTGAAAAATGGGGTGAATTTTTGGCGCGGTCTTTATCCAAAGAAGAAATTATGGAAATGAAGGGGAGGTATGATGAAGAAGATCATCCCTTCCGGCTTATGGACGAAATTTCATGGCTTAAAGAAACGGGATTCCTTACTATAGACGTTGTATGGAAATATTACCATTTTGCCGTCTATGGCGGAGAAAAATAAAGATAAGCACACGGAGTATTAGAGTTAAAGCAGTTTTTACCGGTATGTAATTATGCGTAAAAATAAAATATTTTTTTTGATTATTGGTATAATGATTTTTTTATTGGGAGGATGCGTTTATTTTACTCATTATGAACAAATAATGCTGCTTAAAAGATTGGCGGCAAACCAGCGCGAAATCGAAAATTATCTTAAAAGGCAGGAAAAACTTTTTTATAAGCTGGAAGCTGACATTAAAAATAGCCGTTTGAAAAAAGGAATTACAGAAGAAAAAATTTTATCTATGTATGGCGAGCCGATTTTTTGCAGAGATGTTCAAAAAATGCCTAATATTTCGGCAACCTGCCTTTATCGGCATCCGACAAAATATTTTAATACCGATATAATATATCTTAAGTTTGATAAAGATCATAAGTTATATTCCTGGGAATTTATACAGGCGTCTTCAAAACAGTGATGCGCGGATATAGTTTATTTTATGCTCAGGTCATTATGAATTTTAAAAACATAAAATTTTCAGTTATTTTAATTTCTTCCGCCCTTTTTCTTATTTCCGGGTGCGCTCCTCTTGCAAAGGTTGTTGTTAGAGATCAGGGCGTCAGGATACCTCAAATTGCCGCGTACCTTAAGCCTGTTTTAAAAGATAATACAATTGCTGTTTTGGGCAAGATAGTTATTCAAAATCCCACAGAAAGTGAACTTGTACTGGATAATATGCAACTCGCAGTCAAAGATGAGAATAACAATATCTTGGACAAAGAGGTCCTGGAATGGAAAACTTCGAGCGTTAAATCAAGGTCGGAACTTGAATCTCCGGTGGCTATTAATCTCAGTCTGTCAGTATTGAACAATAATTCCATAAGTATATTTATACAAACGGCCGTTATTTATAAAACATTGGATTTGCGCATACCTATAGAAAGCAAAATTGCAGTTTTAGATTTAGACGCTTTAAAAGAAACTATCACCCGTCCTCTTTCCGTTGGTATTTATACAAAACTTCAGGCCGATATCTTGGGGAATGCGTCTATCAGCTATGTTTTTACCATTACCAATCCTTTAAGTATTAATCTGATTCTGGAAGACGGGGAAATAGGTATTTATACTGCAGGAGGCAGCGCGGTAGCGAAAGGCGCTCTCAGGAAGACTCTGTTTAAAGGCTCTCAATCAAATCAAATAAAAGGCATGATTAAAATCGGGAATGTTTTAGGTAGGTTAATCCGTATTGAATTTATCAATAAGCGCCCTTTGCGGTTTCGATTGTCGGGAAAACTTAAAGTGGCGAATACCAATATTTCTATGCCTTTTAAAGTGGAATCTGTTCAAGAAATAGCTTTTTCGCTGTTTGGGTCATAGTATAAAAAATTTTACTTTAAAAACACACATGTTTAAACTCAAAAAAATTGTTCCGTGGGGGCGTTCTTTTGAAGAATATGTTCGCATGTTTGCTTTCTCTCAAAAGGACCTGGAAAAGAGAATATTGAGCTGTGCTGATGGCCCCGCGGGTTTTAATGCCGGGATGAAAAAGCTTGGCTACAGGGTTATTTCATGTGATCCCCTGTACCGGTTGTCAGCCGTCCAAATAAAAAAAGCAATTACCGAAAGTTTCGACAAAGTTATGGAACAGTCAATAGCAAATAAGAAAAACTTTATTTGGAAAAATATTAAATCCCCGGAAGAACTCGGTCATATCCGTATGCAGGCTATGAACGAATTTTTGAAGGATTTTGATACCGGAAAGAAAGAAGGACGGTATCTTTCCGAAAGTCTTCCCGGATTGACTTTTCCTGATAAACATTTTGACCTTGCGGTATGCTCACATTTTTTATTTTTATACTCCACATGTTTAAATCTTGATTTTCATCTGCAAGCGATTATAGAAATGTGCAGATTAGCCGGCGAGATACGCATTTTCCCCCTTCTTGATTTAGACGGTAATGAATCACCATATGTTAATCCCATAATCGCGGAATTGAAGAAATTAGGATATAAACCCAAAATCCGCAGAGTGAAATATGAATTTCAACGCGGCGGGAATAAAATGCTGCAAATTAAGATGTAACCGAATATCTGGAAGCAAAAGGCTTTGACCTGCGGATTTTTTTACGGCAGATACG
>JAQUMS010000240.1 GCA_028717985.1 Candidatus Omnitrophota bacterium | reverse complement strand
TTCCTGGGAACGTGCACCAATGGACGGCTTTCGGATTTAAAAGCCGCGGCTTCTGTTTTGAAGGGTAAAAAAATCGCCTCCCATGTAAAATTGATCATCGCGCCGGCTTCTCGTCCTATTTTGTTGGAAGCGATGAAACTGGGTTTGATCGAAACGTTTGTTAAAGCCGGCGGTGTTGTTGTCGCTCCCGGATGCGGCCCATGCGTAGGGACTCATAACGGTGTGCCCGCAGACGGAGAAATAGTTATTTCAACGGCTAACAGAAATTTTAAAGGCAGGATGGGAAATCCGAATGCCTTTATTTATCTTGCTTCTCCGGCAACTGTTGCCGCGTCAGCCATTGCGGGAAAGATTGTTGATCCCCGCAAATTCCTTTAATAGTTTTTTTAATCCGGAGGGTCTATGGACATACGTGAACTGCTTCTACTATGTATAGAGAAGAAGGCGTCCGATTTGCATTTGACGGAGAAGGAACCTCCGATTTTGCGTATTGACGGAAAAATTCACAGATTAACACTTCCCGCTTTAAGCCGAGAAATGCTTAAAATGATGATTTACGCGATTTTACAGGATTCTCAGAAAGAAATGTTTGAGCGGGATTTGGAACTGGATTTTTCTTTGGCCCTGCCGACTATGGACAGGTTCAGGGTCAATGTACATATGCAGAGGGGATCGGTTGAGGCCGCGTTCAGGCGTGTCCCTCTGGCAATCCCCACAATAGATGAATTGGGGCTTCCTGCCGTTGCGGTTAATCTTGCCCGTAAACCCAACGGGCTGGTTCTGGTAACCGGGCCTACGGGCGTTGGTAAAACTACAACGCTTGCGGCTATGATAGACCTTATTAATAATGAACGTGAATGTATTATCGTTTTGATTGAAGATCCTGTGGAATTTCTTCACATTAACAAAAAAAGTGTTCTCAAACAGCGTGAGATTTACGCTGATACCCATTCATTTTCGGAAGCGTTACGGCGTGCTTTACGACAGGACCCGAACGTTATAGTCGTCGGAGAAATGCGCGATTTGGAGACGATATCAACTACGTTAACTGCCGCCGAAACGGGCCATTTAGTTCTTGCGACCCTGCATACCCCCGATGCTCCGCAGACTGTCGCGAGAATTATCGATGTTTTTCCTCCCCATCAACAGCCGCAAGTCCGCATGCAGCTGGCGGATTGCCTTCAGGGAGTTATTTCCCAGCTTCTGCTTCCCAAAGCCTCCGGCCATGGAAGAGTATTGTGCACTGAGATCATGGTGGCAACGCCGGGTATCCGTAATTTAATCCGCGAGCAGGAGATTGAACAAATTCCCACGTTAATGCAAACAGGCAGCCAATACGGGATGAAAACCATGGATAAGTCTCTCAAAGAATTATATCAAAAAGGGCTTATTTCTTTGGATGTGGCTATGACAAAGGTAAAGAATCCGGATGAATTCAGGCAGTTATAATGTCCTATAAAATCCAGGACAGTCAGAATAAAGTTTCGGCAGAAAAAGAGGAGAAAGACCAGTGGAATTAAAAGGAAAAGTACTGCGACTTGGAGATAACATAAATACCGATTTTATCATATCAGGAAGATACAAGTTTTCCATAACCGACATCAAAGAATTATCCAAACACATTATGGAGGATATCGACCCTGATTTTCATAAAAAAATCGTCCCGGGATCGACTATTTTGGTCGCGGGTGAGAATTTTGGTATGGGTTCTTCCCGTGAACAGGCACCTCTGGTTATCAAAGAAGCGGGGATATCCGTCATACTCGCCAAATCATTCGCCCGGATATTTTTCCGAAACAGTTTCAACATTGGATTGCCTCTGGTTGAAATTGATACATCCCGATTCGTGGAAAACGATTCTGTTTGTGTGGATTTAAACTCAGGGAAGGTCGTAAATACTTCTAAAAATATCACCTTTGATATCAAGCCATTGCCGCGTTTTATGCAGGAATTCATTAAAGAAGGCGGCGTGGTGAATTATTATAAAAAATTCGGGGAACTGAAAGTATAAAGTAGCTCATAGCTCATAGGTCTTAGGTTTATACTAAGAGCTATCAGCTATGACCAATGACCTATAAACGAGCTAAAAATATGGCATACAAAATAACACTTATACCTGGTGATGGGATCGGTCCGGAAGTTGTAAAAGCGGCTAAACGTTGTATTGAAGCGACCGGAGTGGAGATTGCCTGGGAAGTAGAAATGGCCGGGCAGGAAGCTCAGATGGAATGCGGAGAACTTTTGCCCCAGGCAGTTCTTGATTCTATTCGTAAAAATAAGGTGGCGCTTAAAGGTCCGATTATTACTCCTGTAGGAGGAGGGTTCCGTTCCGTAAATGTAGCCATCAGGCAAGCTCTTGATTTATACGCGTGCGTAAGGCCGGCGAAAAGCTACACAGGAGTGAAATCACCGTATAAGAATATAGACCTGGTTATTGTCAGAGAAAATACCGAGGATTTATACGCGGGAATAGAATTTGAGGAAGGCAAACCCGAAACAAAAAAATTAATCGACTATATCGGGGCTCTGTCGCCTAAAAAAATCAGAAGTGATTCGGGCGTGTCTATTAAACCCATTTCCCGCTTTGGGTCTGAACGCATAGTACGTTTCGCGTTTGAATACGCTTTAAAATATAACCGTAAAAAAGTCACCGCCGTCCATAAAGCGAATATAATGAAATTCACCGACGGCCTTTTTTTGAATGTTGCCCGTGAAGTTGCTAAAGAATACGCTGACCGGGTGGTCTTTGAAGATGCTATAGTGGATAATATGTCTATGCAGTTAGTTCAAAAACCGCATAATTTTGATGTCCTTGTCCTGCCGAATTTGTATGGTGATATTATGTCGGATCTGTGTGCCGGATTGATCGGAGGCTTAGGGATTGCGCCGGGTGCGAACATTGGCGAAAGTCTGGCTGTTTTTGAACCCGTGCATGGTTCCGCGCCTAAGTATAAAGGGCTGAATAAAGTTAACCCTACCGCGACAATCCTTTCCGGTGTTTTAATGCTGCGCCATTTAAAAGAGGAAAAGGCGGCTGATTTGCTTGAGAATGCGGTTAAGGAAGTCATAGAAGAAG
>JAQUMS010000239.1 GCA_028717985.1 Candidatus Omnitrophota bacterium | reverse complement strand
ACAATGAGCTGTCTTGTCCGCGGAGCGTATTCGTGGTATGATACTTTCCGAAAAGAGAATGCTTTTTGATTCACGAAGCGTTTACGTCAAGTTAAACGATATAAAAGGGGAACAATGGCGTCGCGAACATCGTATATAGTGGTATTTGTGACTTCTTCAAATGACAAAGAAGCAAAAATCATCGCGAGGGAACTTATTGAACATAAGATCGCCGCGTGCGTGAATATGATCCCGAAGATCAATTCGATTTTTTGGTGGGAGAAAAAAATAGACAATGCCGATGAAATCCTGTTGATCATAAAGTCAAAATATACCGCGCTGGGGAAGATTATTAAAACTGTTAAAAAACTGCATAGCTATCAGGTCCCCGAAATTATCGCGTTACCGATTATCGGGGGCAATAAAGACTATCTTTCGTGGATACATGAATCAGTCGATTAATTCTATTGATTATCTGAAAGCTTTTATTGGCGGCATCGGTTTGAGTTTTACTCCGTGCGTTTATCCTTTGATTCCGGTTATCGCCGGATACATAGGGTTTCAATCGGAACATTCCCATTTCAGAGGGTTTGTGTTAAGTTTTTTGTATGTTACGGGCGTTGCCGTGACATACGCTCTTTTAGGGATTTTTGCTTCAATTTCCGGCAGGCTGTTCGGAGAATTTAGTTCCACCCCCGCGGCCTTTATGATTATTGGCGGTGGCATGATCATTATGGGGTTGTCTATGTCCGGGGTTTTGTCCGTTTCGTTACCGAATGGCCGAAAATTTTCAGTTGCACGAAAGAAAGGGCATGCCGGAGCGTTTATAATAGGTTTGATGTCGGGATTGATTATTTCTCCCTGCACTACACCTGTTTTAGGGGGGATATTGCTTTATCTGGCAACCCGGCATAATATTCTTTATGGTGCTTTTTTGCTTTTGGCTTTTGCCTATGGCATGGGATTAGTTTTAATACTTGCCGGCGCTTTCAGTGTTTTTCTTAAAACACTGCCTCGTTCAGGGAAGTGGATGATGTGGGTGGAGCGGGCGTACTCGTGTATCCTGATAGGAGCAGGCATATACTTTGTATATTCCGGAATAAGGAGGCTGTAAGTGAGTAATACGTTGAAAATTTGCATGGTCATATGGGTAACGTTTCTTTTAATCGCGCCCCTTTCGGGATTTTCGGCAGGGACCCGTCCGGAAACTTTTGTCCAGGAATCGCCGGTATGCAGCGGATTTGAACAGTCGTTTGATTTTCAACTTCAGGATTTAAATAATGTTACGTATATGTTAAGCAGTTACCGGGGAAAACGGCCGGTTATTCTTCTTTTTTGGACGACATGGTGTCCGATGTGCAGGGAAGGCATCAAAAAACTGAATGAAATGTATCCTCAGTTGGTGAAGGATAACTTCGAAGTATTATCCATTAATGTCCGGGAGCAGGAATCGAAGGTTTCCCGTTTTGTCAAGGCTAACTCTTTGGCGTTTAAGATCCTTCTTGATAAAACCGGTAATACCGCGAAAGATTACGGCCTGGTTGGTATTCCCACGTATATCATTATTGATAAAGAAGGATGTATACGTTTCAGGGACCATTTTTTGCCCCAGGAAGAATTAAAGGCCATGGTGGTTAAGTAAAATGAAACCCGGTGATTGGTCTTTGTTGGTTGATTTCTACGAATTGACGATGGCCCAGTGTTATTTTAAATACAAAAAAGACACGCGTGCCACGTTCGATCTTTTTGTCCGTGATATCCCTGTATGCCGTTCGTATCTTGTTGCTTCCGGGATTCACGATTGTTTGGCGTATATCCGGTCATTGTGTTTTGACAAAGAGGCTCTCGCGTATTTGAAAAGCCTTAAAATTTTTTCATCTGATTTTTTAGCCTATTTAAAAATTTTTAAATTCAGCGGTGATGTCTGGGCTATGCCTGAAGGTGAAATCTTTTTCGCGGATGAACCTGTTATCCGGATTACCGCTCCGATTATTGAAGCGCAGATCATTGAAAGTTTTTTGTTGAATACCGTTAATCTTCAAACAATGATCGCCAGTAAAGCGTCCCGTGTCGTCCAGGCGTCACAGGGAAAAGGAGTCTATGATTTTTCCCTGCGCCGTACCCATGGGAATGATGCCGGCCTTAAAGTATCCCGGGCGTCCTATCTGGCGGGTTTTAACGGGACGTCGAATGTTCTGGCGGGAAAAATGTATAATATTCCTTTATCCGGTACGATGGCTCATTCATTTGTGATGTCGTTTTCTGATGAACCATCCGCTTTTTCCGCGTATAGCGAGGTTTTTCCCGACAGGAGCATTTTATTGGTGGATACCTATGATTCTGAACAGGGGATTAAAAACGCGATTCTGACCGCTAAAAACCTTAAAGCCACGGGACATTCCTTGATCGGGATACGATTAGACAGCGGAAACATAGAAGCATTATCCCGAATCGCGCGGTCTTTATTTGACGCCGCGGGCTTGCCGGACGTTAAGGTTTTTGCGAGCGGTAATCTTGATGAATACCGGATTTGTGAACTTGCTAAGCGTAAAGCACCTATCGACAACTTTGGTGTCGGGACCCACATGGGTGTGAGTATAGATGCCCCTGTTTTGGATATTATTTATAAAATCAGTGAAGTGACGGATGCATGCGGTAATTTTTTGCCTACAATGAAATTAAGCAGGAATAAGATCACCACTCCGGGGCGTAAACAGGTTTACAGGATTAAGAATAAACAGGGGGAATTTTCAAAAGATATTCTTGCGTTGGAGTCGGAGAAAGTATCCGGGCGGCCGCTGTTAATAAAAATGATTGAACACGGCACATCCGTGTATACTGAGCCCCTTTTGAAAGAATCGAGAGAGTATTGTGCGGCAACCTTGTCTTTGTTTCCGGATAGTATAAAAAAAATTGATACGCGGCATGTGTTTACCGTTAAGTTCAGCCGGGGATTACAATCGAGTATGTCCGCTTTAATTAAACAGTTTTCAAGGAGGCGGCGCTATGGATGAAAAAATTCAGCATCTTTTTGATTGTTGGAAAAGAAGGAATATTCACGGTATCTATTGTTCGAATAAACAGGAAGCGTATGATGCTGTTT
>JAQUMS010000238.1 GCA_028717985.1 Candidatus Omnitrophota bacterium | reverse complement strand
AAATCTTTGCGTTGATATGTATATGTGATCAGTTGATTCCTGTTTATCTCCCAGGCGCCTTCAAAAAAAATAACATCCGGCTCTTTTTTCTTTTGGAGCACAAAACTCAGACTGTTTGCCCTATCAGCCTGCCAAACCCCTGAGAACTGGAGGATCTGGAAATGGGTTTTCCCGTCTTTGTCCGAGCTTTTAACTTCAAGGGCGATTCTATTGCCTTCAAAAGCGAGAATCGCTCCCTGCAAAACAAGAGTACTATTATTCGCGTAGTCACCTTTTTTATGGAGCCTCAAAACAAAATCATGATTAAGGTCAAGCTTCCATTCCCCTTCAAAATCAAATTTCGCCGGAACTGCGTGCATTTTCCTCCATGCAGGCGATTCGTCCACATAATACGTAAGGCGGTTACCTGTATCCAACACAAACCTGCCGTCAGGCATGAGCCGGTTCTTACCCTGCGTTATAACCAGACGGTTATTTTCATCAGTTGAATACCTGCGTAGCATCATTGTTTCTTGTCCTTTTGCAGCGCTAACCAATTCTGTTTAATCCGTAAATACTCCATTTCCTTTACCTTTAAGAAGTACCATGTGAGGCGGATTTTCTCCTCCAGGCCTTTTTGGGTCAACATATAGCTTAACTTCTTAAGTTTCCCCGGGTTACGGGAAAAGCTCTGAGCTTTCAACAAGCCTTTTTTTACTAATTGATTAATCAGATAGTTTGTCTTACCGAGAGAAATATTGAGACGGGAAGAAAGTTCTCGCTGAGTTATGGATGGAGAATTGGAAATCTCAGAGATAAGATGAAGCGTTTCTTCCGTTTCGGAATGGGCTAATTTGGGATCAAAACTTTGTTCAGACATTGAACATTATTATAAAACACTGGGAGGAAAAGTCAAGGAAAACGTAACAAAAATAACAGGTTACGCGTTAAAAGAATTTATTCCGTAGATGTTGTTACACACTTCTCTTGCGGGAAGGAAGAACCACGGTAAATGTAGTGCCTTTGCCGCGGACACTATCCACGTCTATCCTACCGCCGTGTAGATCAATTATATTATAACAGATCGACAGGCCAAGGCCCGTGCCGCGGGCCTTAGTGGTAAAAAAAGGTTCGGAGAGCTTTTTTAAATCCTCTGTTTCAATACCCACGCCGTTATCTTTAAAACGCATATTCATCTCGTCCTTCACGGCATCATACCAGGCGCTCACTTCCACGGCTCCTTTACCTTCCGACAGGGATTCAAGCGCGTTAAAAAGAATATTATGCAGTACTTCTTTAAGCTGTAACGGATCAGCTTCAATCGGCAGTCCCTTAACATCCTGAAATTTTTCGTTTATATCCACGGCAACATACTGAAACGTATTCCGCGCGGTTGAGATACATTCACTAAGCAAGTCATATACATGTACCGACTGATACTCCGGCATTCTGATATGGGAATAATACAGAAGGCTGCGAATTATCTGGTCAGACTCAATAATATTCTTTTCGATATTAAAAAGATGACTGTCCAGCAGAGGATTATTCGCTTTTCTCTTAACATTATACGCGGCGGTACGGATAACACCCAGCGGTGTCCGTAATTCATGAGCGACCATAGCCGCCAATTTGCCGATATCAGACAGACGTTTGGCATCATTAAGCTCTTTCTGCATCGTGACTAATTCCTGGGTCCTCTCATTCACGATCTGCTCGATTACTTTTTTGTCGCGTTTAAGGATAGCTTCGGCTTGTTTAAGCACGGTAATATCCATCATCATCCCGGTAAGAGTATCTTCTTCCCGTATGGCGTTAAGAATAATATTAATCACGCGGCCGGTCTTGGTGATCATTTCCACTTCGTACCCTGTTACCTGATCATAACGCTTGAGCCTCCTCAGCAGCACCTCCCGGTCTTTAATATTTTTATACCGTTGAGCTATCTTTTCTTTCATCATCTCCTCTGCAGAATCAAACTCAAACATCCGGGCAAGAGCATCATTCGCGTAAACGAAATAACCGTCAAAATGTGTCTGATAAATACCAGCCGGGGCATTATCAACAAAATTCCGGTATTTTTTTTCCGAATACTGCAAGGCGGCTTCTTTCTGGCGGTATTCAGTCATATCATTCCCCGAACTTAAAACGGAAATGGAACAACCATATTCATCTTTAAGGACTGTTGAACTCCACATAATAATCTTCTCCGCGCCGCTTCTCGTTAGAAACGGGGTTTCAAATTCCTGAGAAATAGGAATTTCTCCCCTCAAAAATTTCCTGAAAAATAATTTCCATTCACCCCGCTGGTCAAGAGGGATAAAAATATCGAAATAATTTTTCCCGATAAGCTCCGCTTCCGCATAGCCTGACATCCTGCATCCCTGTTTATTAATAAGGAGGATTGTTCCGTCCGCGTCAAGAACAGTAATAATGCCTCCTGAAACATCCAGATAATTCTTAGCCCTGTTTTTCTCGCGTAAAAGATTTTCCTGGCTTAGTTTCAAATCACGGAAAAGCAATTGATACGGATGTTTAAATCCCGTTTCTATAACAGCGCGGTAAAACAAATAGAACGAAATAACCTTGAGGATATGTCCGGAAAAATCAGCCCATCCGTACGAATACGGAAAAATCATAAAAAACAGCTCAGACGCAATACTAATAGCTATTACCCACACCATCATCTGAAAAATACGCCTATCCAGCTTCTTTTTATGATAAAACAGCCGGATCACAGCCGCGGCAAAAAAAGAACAGATCAAGATTTCACTGAATGTTTTAAACCAGGTAACGCCCTTCCCGTCAATGTAACACGCAGGAAAGTTTTTCCAGTAAAAAATCGACAGTAAAAACAGGAAAATAACCGCGGTATATATCAAAAAAATACCATGGCCGCGAAGCTTCCGTGTAAAAAAATACGGTGCTATACAAAGAGAAATACTTTGAGTATACCGGGAAATGATCCAGAGTTGATGAGGCAGGTTTGAATTAACGCCGTGAAAAACCCCCATACTGCGGAACGCAAATAGGTGAAGTATATCGAGGGCCGCGACAAAAAGATAGGCAATACCGAGGAATAAAAAATAACTGTCGGCGAAAAACTCGCGGGAATTCCAGGCAAACATAAAAACCCC
>JAQUMS010000237.1 GCA_028717985.1 Candidatus Omnitrophota bacterium | reverse complement strand
TTTGGACAGACAACATATCTGATACGTCATCGAGTATTCTTTTGAGGTCAACCGGTTCTTGTTTCATTGTGACTTTCCCTGATTCGATGCGCGCGATATCTAAAAGGTCGTTCACCATGCGGACAAGCTCGTCGCTGTGTTTATTCAGTTTTTCTATCCGCTGTTTTGCTTCTTCCGGAAGATTACCAAGTTTTCCGGCCAGCAGCAAGGACGCGTAGCCTTTTACGGAAGTCAGGGGAGTGCGTAATTCGTGAGAGACCCGGGAAACAAAGTCTGTTTTGCGTTTGCTGATTTTTTCCTTTTCTTCAAGCGCTGATTTTAAATCTTTGGTTTTTTCTTCCACCTTGTGTTCCGATTCCTGCTGTGCGCGCCATGTTTTCTCGAATAATCTGGCGTTTTCCAGAGATTGCCCGAGCTGATTCGATAAAACGGTAATTACTTCTTCATCCCCTTCTGTTAAGGGGATATCGGCATTCGTTGTCCCCACGAATAAAAGCCCTTTGTTGCCTTCTTTGGGCAGGATAGGAGAAATAATGAACAGCGCGGCCCCGAATCTGTTTTTGATGTCTTCGCGCAAAGGGATCCCTTCGGGGATAGATATCGTTGACAGCGTTTTTTCTCTTCTGATCATGTCGAGAAAGATTGTTTTATGGCTTTCAATGAATTGGTTGATAAGCGGAAACGATTGTTCTTCATAGCCTATTGTTAATTCAGGGAAAAAACGTTCTCTACCCTCGTCATATAAAAAAGCGATTGCTTTTTCAAATCCCAGTTCTTTAAGATTTTCCGCCTCAATACTTTTAAAAATTTGTTTTTCTTCCAGGAACGTGCTTATAATGCGGGAAATTTTCTGCAGTGTATAAAGACTGTTTATCTTCCGATCGAGTTCTTCCTGCGTTTTATGCAATTCGATGTCGGTTCGGACGACCAGCTTTGGCTGTTCATCCATTTCATCAAGATTGTGTTTTAGGGTGTCAACGTCGGCCTGTAACTGTTTGATGTTATCCATCTTTGCGGCGATAACAAACCCAAGATACAGTATCACCAATAAAAAGAAAATAGACGAGAAAACAAACATATCTAACCCCCGATCAACAGAACGGTAATGGTTTGATTATGGAAATATAACTGCCCCCGGTAACTTGATGCCCTCAGCGGAGCGAGTTCTCCGGACGTATAAATCCCGATCATGGGGATTTCATTCCCCAGCTTTTTTTTGATACGTTCCGCTTCCCGCGTAATCTGACGTTTGAGGAATACGTAGCGGGAATATGAGCTTAATACTATGGCGCAGCGTTTAATTTTTCCTTTTTTTGCGCCTAATGGAGGCAACGTAAAATTCTGGAGTGCGTCTTCCGTAGCCTGTTCCGCCGCGTCCAGGCAGGTTTCCGGTGTCCCGATCATAACCCGGACGGTGCTTTGTTCCGGGACGTTTCCCTGGCATATGAGCGAGCCGTCATCTTCAATAGAAAGAATGTTACGCAGTAAATATTCTTTCTCTCCTTGAAGAGAAAGCCCCAGGGGATAAAAAACGGAAATATGTTTCAGTTCTTTTCTTAATCTGGAAAGGTCGAATCCAAGGTAATTTGAATAAAGCATTGCCGCCGGTTCGTCATCGATCTTTGCTACAATATTGCCTACGGATGAAGTAATAGTATGGGGTTTTCCTAAGGGTTTCCACCCGTGGCGGACCCCGAGGCTGTACGTTAACTTTCCTCCCCAAAGCACTCCGACGCAGGAATCATTGAATACTTCCTGGTTGAAATAGAGCTGAGTATGCAAAGCGTGGATCCCATTTGAAACAAAAGCCCCGATTAAGGGAAAACTTCTTCCGATTTTTTCCTGTAGTCCGGATGAAAAATTTCCGCCTTCGGCCATAGAGCTGTTATAAAAAATCAGTCCTGCGCTTCGAGGTATCTGCTGGAACCCGGTGCAAATTTTTTCTCCGAATTCTTCTCCTGCTTTTACGCTGTCTTTTCTCCTGATGTCGACCGCGTAACCGGTATGGTATTGTATTTCTTCGGAATATTTAATGAGCATTACGGCTAAGCCGTGATCAAATACACCCTTGTTGCAAATAATCGCCGGGCTGCTTGATCCTATGATGGATGTCCCGGGCAGTAATCCCGCTATTGTTTTCAATACCCCAGCGTAAGAGAATTCCGCGGTCCCAAATACCAACGCGAAATCAACAGTGTTGGCAGTAATGGACGCTTTTGCCGTCTGGATCGCTTCCCGTATGGCAAGCTGTTGGTTTTTTTCTGTGCTGATACCGACGCCTATTTCCATAATACGTAATCAATCCAAGACAATAAATTATATCTTAATATAACTCAACAGGTTAAGAAATAAATACACAGTAAAAAGTATATACTATCCTTATATAAGCGTCAATTATTTTCTATAAAGATGAAATAAGAGAAGAGAATCCGGTTCAGGTATAAAATTATTGACCCGAAAGGAAATTATGGTAAGATTTATAAAGATTTAGCCGTGCGGCCCCATCGTCTAGCCTGGTCAGGACGAATGGTTCTCAGCCATTAAACACCGGTTCAAATCCGGTTGGGGCTATGGTTATTCTTCTTTCCAAGACGTGACGGATATTTTTTTATCAAAAACAGGCAGCGTTTTCATGGATTCATCATAATGGACAAACGCCTGGCCGCTCATATTTACCGTTTTTCCGATAAACGAGCCAAAAAGATTTCCCTGCCCGGAGATATTTATGTTTGCCGTGGGGGCGATAATCCCGCCGTAAAAATCCCCTTGTCCCGTAATAGAGATATCAAGATTTCCGCTGGTGCTGCAGTATAAAATAAAATTCTTGGGAAGGCTGGTGCTGTTAATTACTCCTTGCCCGCTGATTGAAACATCATTATCCGCATATATCTTGACCGGTCCTGTGCTGGAAGGTGCAATGATGATTTGGGATTCCCCCGCCATTTTTATAGAAGGATTTCCTGTTAAGTAAATATTGGCCGGTCCGTTGATAGTGAGTATTTTATCACTGGCTAAATCTATCGCGGAATATTTATAATCTCCCGAAGAAATAGCCTCGGTTCTATTCAATGTCCCTGAACTTATTAGTCCGACAAGGCTTGCCGGCACGTATATAGTGGGCAAAGTATAATTATTGTCGTGG
>JAQUMS010000236.1 GCA_028717985.1 Candidatus Omnitrophota bacterium | reverse complement strand
TTTTTAAATGAAAAGCAAATCCCGTATTCTACGTGCGCGCGTAACGATATTCCTGACGCGGTATCGGATCTTATTATAAACGGTAACGTGGTCGGCTGGTTTCAGGGAAAAATGGAATTTGGGCCCCGCGCTCTTGGGGCCCGCAGTATTATTGCTGATCCCCGTGATCCGCATATGCAGTCCCGTTTAAACATGAAAATAAAATTTCGCGAATCTTTCCGTCCTTTCGCGCCGGTAGTTTTGAAGGAACATGCGGCTGAATGGTTTGATATTGATAAAGAAAGTCCGTATATGTTAATTACCGCCCCGGTACACGCGGATAAACGTACACAGGACTTCGGGACACGCGGTAATTCTTTGGGGTTCGATAAGCTTAAAATTCCCCGTTCAAGTATTCCTTCGGTAACGCACGTGGATTATTCGGCGAGGATACAGTCTATAGACAGGGTTTCCAATCAACTGTTTTACGACACTATCGATTCTTTTTACAGAAAAACAGGATGCCCTGTTATTATCAACACTTCTTTTAATGTCAGGGGAGAACCGTTGGTTTGTTCCCCTGAAGATGCGTTCCGGTGTTTTATGCGTACACATATGGATTATCTAGTTCTGGGGCCTTTTGTGCTGGATAAGAAAAAGCAGGGACCCGTTTCTGAAACCGCTATCAGTCCCGGAAACTTTGAACGCGATTGAACTATGGAAATAGAGAGTTCGGAAAAAGATCTTAAACGATTTTCCCGGGCCATGGCCATCGCGTTGGGAGGTCTCAGTATTGTATTTTTTTTGAAGCACAATACTTTGTATCCTGCAGTAATGATCTTTGCGGGAGTATGGTGGATAACGGGAATTATTTCTTCTCGAGTTCTCGTTCCGGTATATCGCGCCTGGATGGCGTGTGCGATGGTGCTATCATGGATAAACACCCGGGTTATCTTATTGATTGTTTTTTATCTGATTTTTACGCCCGTAGGATTGGTTATGCGCTTGTTGAAGAAAGATCTCTTAGATAGAAAAATCGATAAGAAAAAAGAGTCGTATTGGATTAAAAAAGAATGTAATGCCTTTGATCCTGTGGAATACGAAAGAATGTACTGATTAGCTTATGAGCTGATTAGGTCTTAGTTAAATCCTAAGAACCAAGAGCAAAGAGCTAAGAACTTTATAGGTTAAGCAAGACTGACAAAAAAACATGAGTAAATTTTTAATAATAAGAGAATTCTTTGGTTTTTTGAAAAGCAATAAAAAATGGTGGCTCGCGCCGATCGTGATTGTCCTGCTTTTACTCGGAATTGTAATATTTTTCGGACAGTCATCGGTCATCATGCCGTTTATCTATACTGTTTTTTAAACCTGCTTGGGATCAGAAAAAGGGGGGGAGATGCCTTCGCAAATGCCTGTTTCAATCGTTATTATCGCTAAAAATGAGGAAGTTCATCTGGAAGAAAGTTTGAAAAGTGTATATGGTTGGGCGGATGAGATTGTTGTTGTTGATGATGAAAGCACGGATAAGACAAGAGACATTGCCCGGAAATATACGGACAAGGTCTTTTCCCGTAGAATGGATGTCGAAGGCAGGCATCGAAATTGGGCGTATTCACAAGCGAAGAACCTTTGGGTTTTAAGCCTTGACGCGGATGAAAAAGTAACGGAAGAATTAAAAACAGAAATCTCTCAGGCCATTAAAAGTAATGAATATGCCGCGTATGATATTCCTTTAAGAAATTACATAGGGAATTATTGGGTGAAGTATGGCGGCTGGTATCCGGCATCCAAAGTCAGATTGTTCCGTAAAGATAAGTTTAAATATGAAGAAGTAGAAGTCCATCCCAGGGTTTTTATAGATGGAGCATGCGGGCATCTTAAGTCGGATATTATCCACAAGGGGTATCCTGACCTGGAACATTTTTTAAGCAGTGTGAACAGGCAGACTACTCTGGAAGCTCTTAAATGGATCAACACAAACCGGAAAATGACCCTTGGCCTTATGATTTGGCGGGCGGTTGACCGTTTTTTTCGTCGTTACTTTGGCAAGAAATCACGCAAGGACGGCCTCTACGGATTTGTGATAGCGTATTTTGATTCATTATACCAGCTCTTAAGCTACCTGAAATACCGTGAGATGATTAATAGCAGGAATAATGGTGTAACAGGTGTGAAATAGATATTGTTAGTTCTTGGTTCTTAGGCCTTAGGGGAGATGTTTTTGAAAAGAACTAAGAGAGGGGCATTACTATGACAAAGAAAGTTATTTTTTTAGACAGGGACGGCGTTATTAATAAATACCCCGGGGATAAGAATTACGTGACTTCGGTAAAAGGATTTTATTTTTTGCCCGGAGTTTTGAAAGCCGTGAAAGCCCTGCATCGCGCGGGATTCAAGCTTATTGTTGTTTCCAATCAGGCCGGAGTAAATAAGGGGTTTTACAGCAGGGAATCGCTTGCCGCAATTACGTTTCTCATGCGGGAGGGTATAGAAAAAGCGGGAGGAAAAATTGACGCGGTTTATTATTGTACCCACCGTCCTGACGAGAATTGCCGGTGCCGGAAACCGAAAATCGGGTCGATCCGGAAGGCTGAACAGGAATTTAAAATTAAAGCCCGCGGCGCTTATTTTATCGGAGACAGCATTATTGACGTTAAAACCGCCCATACCGCCGGATGTAAAGCCATTCTTGTTTTGTCGGGAAAAGAAAAAATATTAAATTACAGGGAATGGGAAGAACAACCGGAATTTATTTTTAAGGATTTTGCCGAGGCCGCCGAGTTTATTACCCATGAATTCTCCTAAAATTCTTATTACTCATGCTTCAGCCGGAAGCGGCCATACAAAAGCCGCTGAGGCGGTTTATTCATATCTTAAGGCCCATTTTCCTGAAGCCGGAGTCACTTTTTTGAATGTCCTGGATAAAACAAACGGTATTTTTAAAGCAGGATATGTTCAAGGGTATAATTTTTTAGTGAATTCGTTCCCGGAATTGTGGGGAGCGGGGTTTGCTGTTTCTTCCTCCGCGTTATTTAAAAAAACAGTGAAACTAATCAATAATTCGGTTGAGTTGATCAATTCAGGAAGTTTTCTTGAGTTTTTAAAAGCTGAAAACTTTGACGTAATTGTTTCTGCTCATTTTTTATCATCCTGGGCGGCGGCT
>JAQUMS010000235.1 GCA_028717985.1 Candidatus Omnitrophota bacterium | reverse complement strand
CAGCGGGAGAGCCCCTGCTTTTGCTTTTTTTTCAATGCTGAAATTAAAGCTTTAACATTAGTGTCCGCTCGCATCAAACTACGTATTGATAAAACCCCGTTTAATATATCATGGCAATCGGAGGAGGTCAACGCAAAACTATTACGTTCATCCCATTTCCTGTAAACAACCGGGGTAGAAACATGCAGCCGGGGAACAGCAAGAAAATGATATAGTTTTGTTTTACGCAGTCCATCAAGAGGAATAATGCGTTCTCCCCTGCCGGTTGCCGCGGCAAAAGGAACATTATAAACAAAAAACGGAACATCACTGCCGATTCTTGCCCCTAAATCCGCAAGGCGGCGAGTCGTAAGCCGCAAACGCCAAAGCCGGTTTAACCCCATGAGCACGGAAGCCGCGTTGCTGGAACCTCCACCCATACCGCTGCCTATTGGAATTTTTTTAATAAGCTTAATGTTCACACCACGGGGGACATCAAATGTATCCTGGAGGAGGCGGGCACTCCGGTAAGCCAGATTAGAACTATCGCACGCGAGATCCTTCCGGTTGCATGAAAGAGTTATCTTTCGTCCCGGCAAAGGAGTAAGAATAATTTTATCGGATAAATCAATCCGTTCAAAAAGAGTAATCAGGGAATGGAATCCATCCTCGCGTTTATCAAGCACGCGAAGGTATAAATTTACCTTAGCATACGAATGAAGAATCAACCTGCTACCCCATCATGTTTAAGCGGTGAAGCGTCACGAGACTATCGATAAAACTGATTTTTCGATTTCCGCACTGGTAAGTCTATATTCCTGCAACAGTTCGGCAGGCTCACCGGACTGTCCGAAACGGCCTTTTATATTCACCCTTTTTACCGTTATCGGATAATTTTCGGCGGTCACTTCGTCAACGCTTGAAGCTAATCCGCCAATATTTGAATGTTCTTCGCGTACCACAATACCTTTAGTTATGCGGGCACACTCAAGGATCATATCTGAATCCAAGGGGCGGATAGTATGCATATTTACCACACGCGCATTAATACCTTTTTTTTCCAGGTTCTCAGCGGCAATAAGCGCTTCAGAAACCATAATTCCACAGGCGATAATCGCAACATCCATACCTTCACGTAAAATTTGAGCTTTACCAAGGCGGAATTCGCTTTTATTTTCAACTGTCGGAACTTTAGTCCTGCCTAACCTGATATAAAAAGGCCCCTGGGCATTCGCCGCGGCAAACACAGCTTCACGAGTCTGAGGACCGTCACAGGGAACGATAATATGCATATTCGGGATAACGCGCATAAGAGCGATATCTTCAATAGCCTGGTGGCTCGCGCCATCAGGCCCAACAGTGATACCGGCATGGGTAGCAACAATTTTCACATTAAAATTATTATAGCTTACGCTGTTCCGGACCTGTTCCCACGCTCTGCCGGTAGCGAACATCGCGAACGTGGAAGCAAACACGATTTTCCCGCAACTTGCCAACCCGGCCGAAGTCGCCATCATATTCTGTTCCGCCACGCCAAAATTGAAAAATCTGCCGGGAAATTCCTTTGAAAACAAATTTGTTTTAGTAGAAGAAGACAAATCCGCGTCAACTACAACAATATCTTTGTTTTCCTTGCCTAATTCAACCAGTGCTTTACCGTATACGTCTCTCTGAAACAGCATCTCAACCATTGTATTTTACCGTCTCTTTCTGAACACGCGTTATTCCAGTTCATCCAAAGCTTGAATTTCCTGTTCCTTACTCGGTACCTTACCGTGAAAATCAACCACGTTTTCCATAAATGAAACGCCTTTGCCTTTAATCGTATGCGCGATTATGATCGAAGGTTTTCCCTTAATGCTCCGGGCTTCATCATACGCAGATAAAATTTGTTTAATATCATGTCCGTCTATCGTGATCACATGCCAACCAAAAGCCTTCCACTTATCTTCAAGAGGTTCAAGATTCATGACATCCTGAATTTTACCGTCAATTTGAAATTTATTACTATCTAGAATAGCACATAAATTATCAAGTTTATAATGGCTTGCTGCCATCGCCGCTTCCCAAATATTGCCCTCCTGGACTTCACCATCGCCCATGAGGCAATAAACCCGGGAATTTTTTTGATCGATTTTCATAGCCAGCCCCATACCGACTGAAACAGAAAGTCCTTGTCCTAGGGAACCCGAAGCTACTTCAACCCCAGGCGTCCTTCTATCCGGATGGCCCTGAAGCATTGATCCCATCTTGCGTAAAGTCCATAATTTTTCCTTCGGAAAATATCCGGCTTCCGACAAGACAGCGTACCACAACGGACAACAATGCCCCTTTGACATATGAAAACGGTCTCGGTCAGGATCAGCAGGATTTTGAGGATTGATCTTCATTTCATGAAAAAACAGGACCGTGATCAAATCCGTAGCCGATAAACTTCCGCCGGGATGCCCGGATCCGGCCTTAACCAGCATTTGCACGATAAGCCTACGGATTTGTTTTGCTTTTTTATGCAATTCTTTTATATCCGGATCAGTGTGTTTCATCGATAAGCTTCCCTCTATTTCTTCAACAATATCTTGTCGAGTTTACTTTTTACCTGCGGTTGTTTAGGATCAAGCTGCAGGGATTTTTCCCAATTTTTTCGCGCGTTTGCCGAATCATTAAGCTTAAAATAAACCTCACCCAGATGATCAAAAATTACGGGATCCTGCATTAAAACAATTGCGCGGTTAAGTTGTTCAAGAGAATCCTGAAACCTTCCTTTTTTGAAATAATACCATCCCAGACTATCCACGTACGCGCCGTTATCCGGATCAAGGACAAGCGCTCTTTTAATCAAAAGATAGGCGTCATCCAAATTTCTGTTTTGATCCACATACATATATCCGAGAAAATTAAGAGCTTCCGCATAATCAGCTTTCAATTCAATGCTTCTTTTTATCGCTTTAACCGCAAGATCGTTTTTCTTTTGCTCCTCATATACATTGCCGAGAAGAAAGTAAGCTTCCGCATCAAGCGGCGACAATTCCAGAATCAATTTATAAATACGTTCAGCCGACACAAAATCGTGTTTCTGAAGATAGATTGCTCCAAGGCTTTTATAGATGGAAATATTCTTGGGGTCAAGTTTTGAGGCATTTTTCAAAGCAATCTCGTATTCATTAGCTGCCTCATTGATTTTATTTTGAGTCAGGTACAAAAGGGC
>JAQUMS010000234.1 GCA_028717985.1 Candidatus Omnitrophota bacterium | reverse complement strand
GCTCAAGGAATCCCAATTTCTTGTGCGGAATTTTTCCGTGCACGCGATGATTGATGTTTCCGACGGGTTGGTTCAGGATTTAGGCCATATCCTTGAGGAAAGTAAGTTACGGGGGGCAATCGTATTTGATTATCTTATACCTCAAAGCGCGGAATCCCGGGGATTAGACGACACGTTATATTCAGGGGAGGATTTTGAACTTTTGTTTACCGTTTCTCCGTTTGAGGCGGAAAAAATTTTAAAACGGCATACGCGGATGTTTCATCCTATCGGGATCATCGATAATTCAATACACGGGATCAGGCTGGAGAATAAACAGGGGCTCCGGCGTTTTCCTTTGAAGCGCGGTTTCCGTCATTTTTAGGAACAGATGATAAAGTCTAAAAAATTTATTTCTCATTCCGTCGCCGATACTCTTTCCATCGGAAAGTCACTTTCCGGATACCTCCGGAAAGCGGATATTATTTGTTTGTCCGGACAGCTTGGAGCGGGGAAGACGGTTTTTACTAAAGGTGTAGCGTTGGGATTGGGGATCAAAAGAGATAAAATTATTAGTCCCACGTTTGTTCTTATCCGGGAGCATAAGGGAAAGATGCCCTTGTATCATTTTGATTTTTACCGGTTAAGCGAAACATGCGATATCGCCGGATTGGGGTACGAAGAATATTTGTACGGAGATGGGATTTCGGTCATTGAGTGGCCCGATAGGCTGGGTAATTTAATGCCGGAAGAGTTCCTTTGCGTGGAGCTGTCGGTGGTAGATGAAAAAAAACGGGCGGTGACTTTTATCCCGCACGGGAAACGGTACCGGGATCTCCTGGAGGCATTAGATGAAAATTTTAGCGTTTGATACAGCGACAAAATATCTGTGTATCGGTATAGACGACGGAGAGCGTGTTTTTGAATACAGCGTTGCGGTGGACAGGAAACTTTCGGCTTTGATGGCTGAGGCGGTGCGCAGGACATTAGACGCGTCAGGTGTTTCCCTTGAAAGCCTTGATTGTGTGGCTTGCGGCATCGGCCCCGGTTCGTTTACCGCCTTGCGTATCGGATTGGCAACAGCCAAAGGCATCGGGTGGGCGTTGAACAAAAAGATGATCGGGATATCCACGCTGGATATCCTCGCGTTGAACGCTGCCCCCCGGGAAGGCTATGTTGTTCCTGTGATGGACGCTAAACGCAGTCTTCTGTATGCGTGTGTGTATAAGATAAAAAATAAAACGCTTCAAAAATTGACACCGTATTTGCTTGTTTCTAAAGACGGGTTACTTTCTGCGATTAAACGAAAAATCCCTTCTCGATCGGAAAACCCGGTAGTGTTCCTGGGTGATGCGGTTGCGCTGTATAAAAATGATTTATTAACGAATGTTTCAGGGGCTGAACTACTGGATAAGGATTTCTGGTATCCCCGTCCGGGAAATATAATCGCGCGCGCGCGGGAAATGATAGCGAAAAAAAATTTCACGGATTCCTTGCGGCTGGAACCGATGTATTTGTACCCCAAAGAATGTCAAATTCACAAAAAAACTGTATAAAACCGGATGGTATAAAGTTACCAGGTTCCGTAGTCACCACGATAGAATGCTATTCGTATGCTTTTGTGTTTTCGCCTGAGACATGGTGAGGTGATCCCGTATGCATAATACTGTAAACATGAACAACACAATAGGGCATAGGCCTACGTGGGCCGAAGTGAGCCTTAAGAATCTTGGTTTTAATTTCAACCAAATTAAAACCCGGGTTTCTCCGAAAACCAAAATCCTCGCGACCGTTAAAGCGGACGCGTATGGACACGGGTTGATCCCCGTTTCCAGGGCGTTGGAAGACTGCGGCGCTGATTATTTCGGTGTCGCGTCCGTTGATGAAGGTATTGCGCTCCGGGAAGCAGGTATCACAGTTCCTATTCTTGTTTTGGGACTTATATTAAAGAACGATATTGAACCTTTTTTTGACTATCGGCTTACTCCTACCGTATGCAGTATTGAGATGGCACGGGCGTTTAACAGGGTGGCCCAAAGCCGTAAACAGCCGATTAATGTTCATATTAAAGTTGATACCGGGATGGGGAGGGTTGGGGTTTTATATGATGAAGCGTTGGCATGTATCAGGAAGATTTTTCACTTGGAACACGTATATATTGAAGGGATTTTTACGCATCTTGCCTGTGCCGACATAAATGAGAATTTCACCGGCCGGCAGATAGATCTTCTTGATAAAATTATAACTCAGCTTGATCATGAAGGCCTGCATATTTTATTGGTACATGTGTCAAACAGCCTGGGCGTTCTAAACTACAAAAAAGGGCATTTTCAAATGGTGCGTCCCGGACTGGTCTTATATGGGATATATCCGGAGGGGGACCTTTCTATCCGGCTGAAACCGGTGTTGAGCCTGAAAACACGCGTGATTTATGTTAAACACGTGCCTCGGGGATCGGGAATAAGTTACGGGCATACGTATGTTACCACAAAACGCACGATTATTGCGACGCTGCCTATCGGGTATGGGGATGGGTATCCCCGTAATTTATCAAATATCGGGCCTGTTTTAATTCATGGGAAACTATTCCGGATCAGCGGAAGAATCTGCATGGATCAGATAATGGTGGATGTGGGAAACCTGCCTGTTAAGATAGGGGATGAGGTTGTTTTAATAGGTTCCCAGGGCAGGCAGTCGATTACCGCAGAACAGCTGGCGGACCTTGCGGGGACTATTCCCTATGAAATTGTCTGCGGACTTGGAAGCAGGATCCCGAGGGTATATACTCACGTATAGCTCTTAAGCTGGTGAGCATGGCAATACGGATGGAGTTATTTACGGCAGTTTTTTAAGCAGATAGTAGGTGGTGTACAGGGCCAGAATATGGCTCAAAGACGCGGCTATGAATGGCACTAAAATCCCCGCTTTCCCCAGCGCGACGCTTATCGCGTTTATCACGAAGTATAAAAATCCCAGCATAAGTGAAATGACTACAGAAGATAATCCGGCGCTGCGTCTTTTTACCCTCATTGCGAAGGGTATCGCCAAAAGGATAATGATCGGTGTGGTCAGCGGAGACGAGAATTTTTGATAGAGATCGACTTTTAAGTTTCGTATCACGCCGGTAGCCCCGCTTTTACTCAATTTCCATATATAATTATCTAATTGCGCGATGGTCATGAATTCCGGCCTTTGGCGCTGGCTCATGAAGTCTTGAGGCGTTTCC
>JAQUMS010000233.1 GCA_028717985.1 Candidatus Omnitrophota bacterium | reverse complement strand
GGGCCTAACGGAGCCGGGAAAACAACAACCTTTTATATGATTGTCGGGATTATTCCCCCTAACCGGGGGGAAGTTATTTTTGATAATCAGGATATCACGTATTTGCCTATACACAAAAGGGCGCATTATGGTATAGGGTATCTTTCTCAGGAATCTTCAATCTTCCGGAAGCTGACTGTGGAAGAAAATATTCTATCTATTCTGGAAACATTGCCTCTTTCCCGCAGTCAGAGGAAAGAGCGTTTGAAGAACCTGCTTGAAGAATTGCGCATATCTCATCTGGCGAATAACAAAGCGTATACGCTTTCGGGCGGTGAACGGCGGCGGCTGGAGATTACCCGTGCCCTGGTTACCAATCCGTCGTTTATTCTGCTTGATGAGCCGTTTTCCGGGATCGATCCGATTATCGTTAATGAAGCCCAGGAGATTCTCAGGGAACTGAAAAGAAAGGGGTTGGGAATTTTGCTTACCGATCATAATGTGAGGGAAACCCTTTCGATTACCGATCGGGCATATCTGATCGCCGACGGCAGTATTGTGATCTCCGGAACGGCAGATGAATTGATCAATAACCCGAAAGCGAAAGAAATATATTTAGG
Source organism: Candidatus Omnitrophota bacterium (assembly GCA_028717985.1). GTDB lineage: Bacteria > Omnitrophota > Gorgyraeia > Gygaellales > Profunditerraquicolaceae > STD1-16. The sequence goes on along the minus strand of JAQUMS010000233.1, from coordinate 2,658 downwards.
AGAGAAATTCAGGATGTGATGACGGATGTCCGTCGTTCAGGAAACAACATAAACCTTCGGCCGCGTGAATATGAAGACGCGTAATGCCGAACCATCAAAGATCAAAATTTACATAGAATAAGTTTTGAGATTTGGAATGGCAGCACACGAGTGAGGAAGTAATGAAAAGTGAAATTAAAAAGATTGATGGAACAACGAGAGAAATATCTGTTGAAATAACAGGGGATGTAGTTAAAAACAAGTTTGAAACAGTATTTAAGAAAATCGGCGAGACCGCGAAAATAAAAGGATTCCGTGCCGGCCATGTCCCCCGAGATATTCTGGAGAAAAATTTCGCCCATGAAGCAAACGAAATGGTTTTACAGGATTTAATTCCGGAATGCTGCACAAAAGCCGCCGAGAGCCAGGGGCTGGATGTTTTGAATCTTACTGAAGTTACCGATGTAAAGCTGGAACGGGGAAGCCTTTCGTTTAAAGCCCAGGTTGAGATCCGTCCCGAGATAACGGTCACTGATTATAAAGGCCTGAAGATATCATATAAACAAACAGGCGTCGCTTCAGATGAAATAAAGCGCCATCTTGATTCTCTTAAGGAATCACGTAAAATCGATGTTCTGGATGACGCGTTTGCCCGGAGTTTAGGCTATCCCACGCTGGCTGAATTTGAAAAAGTAATTGAACGGCAGCTTTCCGCCCAGAAAGATTCTCAAAACAGGCAGGACGCTGAAAATCAGATTGTGGAATATCTGACAAAAAAAATAGATTTTACTATTCCACCTTCTTTGATCAAGCGGCAGCTCCAGGAATTGGTCCGTCAGACCGAAATGAACCTTGCTCTGAAAGGTGTTTCAAAAGAACGGATCATGGAACATGAGCAAAAACTATTCGAGGAACTGGAACCTCAGGCAAAGGAACAGGTGAAACTGTACCTTATTTTTTCTGAAATCGCAAAAAAAGAGAGCATCCCGTTGGATGATCACATGGCGCACAGTGTGATGGAATTTTTGCTTAAAGAGGCGAAGTGGACCGAAGCCGCGTAACTATCGAGGGAGGTAAATACATGGATGTTAAGATGCAGACGTTAGTACCTATGGTTATTGAACAAACGTCCCGCGGATATGAACGGGCGTATGATATTTATTCCCGTCTTTTGAAGGACCGGATTATTTTTATAGGCACTCCCATTGATGATACTGTCGCCAACCTTGTAATGGCGCAAATGTTGTTTCTACAAATGGAAGATGCTCAAAAAGATATTAATTTATACATTAATTCTCCGGGAGGGTCAGTTACGTCCGGGATGGCGATTTATGATACTATGCAGTTTGTCAAACCCGACGTCGCCACATTTTGCGTAGGGCAGGCGGCAAGCATGGGCGCGATACTTTTGGCCGCGGGAACGAAGGGGAAACGTTTTTCACTTCCTAATTCCCGGATTATGATTCATCAGCCGTGGGGAGGAGTGCAGGGTCAGGCGGAGGATATTTCACGCCATGCCCAGGAAATCTTGAGGCTTCGTGATAAAATTAATGAAATTCTTGTCGCTCATACAGGCAAACTCCTGGAGAAAATCCAAAAAGATACCGACAGGGATTTTTTCATGTCTTCGCACGAAGCAAAAGAATATGGCCTGGTTGATGAAGTGATAATCGGAAAAAAGAAATAATCGGGACAAGGCATTACTAACAATATGTCGAAAGCAGCAAAAGGAGGTGGGACGCCTGTAGTACATGACCTACCAGTATATCATCCGTTTCGCGCAATGAATATGAAACAGGATGTCGCCGGATACGACCTGAACGGGATAATCATGAAGGTGTGAAAGGGCAAAACAGCAAGGAGGAGAAAAATGAAAGGCGTTATTGTAATCTGTTTGCACGAGTTGGTAAAAGACAAGTTTGGTCAGGACAAATGGGAATTGACGCTGCAAAAATCAGGAATTGATCCGAACAAAGCGTTTACTGCCGGGCAGGATGTCGATGATGCGATTATTTTCAAAGTTTTGGGGACCTTGTGTGAAGTTTTGAATATTACTCTTCAGCAGGCTTTTGACGCGTTCGGAGATTATTGGGTTAATGTGTTTGCACCTAAAGTTTATAAGGCGTATTATCAGGGAGTTAAAAATTCCCGTGATTTCCTTCTCAAAATGGATAAAATCCATGAGACAACAACCTGCAGGATCGAAGGCGCGTGTCCTCCGCGTTTCGGATATGATTGGAAAAATGATAAAACGTTGATTATGAACTATTCCTCGCAGCGTAAACTGATTGATTTACTTGTGAGTTTGATTAAAGGCGTTGGGACATATTTCAAGGAAGACATTAAGGTCAGGAAAGTGAACGAGACACAGGTTGAAGTAATATTTCCGTAACGAGCGGTTTCTGCAGAGAGATAAAGCCTGTCCGCCGCTGATTTCGCGGTGGACAGGTTCGCTTATCGATGATAGGCGAAGTTTTCCCTTGCCCCTGTCCGCTTAATCCGGTTTTGTCAGTGTAAAAACCGGATTGCCCATACGCAAAAAATAAAAAAATATTTCTCAATCCTGTTTTCATACTATATAATAATAATTTCCTGCGTGTGTGATTTTATGGTAAGGTTTTTTTGCGGTAAAACGTTGTTTTGATAGATATCTGCATGGAAACAATAGTGTGTGTTTAT
>JAQUMS010000232.1 GCA_028717985.1 Candidatus Omnitrophota bacterium | reverse complement strand
CCGCGTTCTTCTTACGGAGCTTAAAGCCCTGAATAAATAGTGTCCGGTATTTATTCCTGTGGGTTGACTTTGGTATAAGATTAGAGTAGAATACCTTTTTATTCGGTTCTTAGTTCCGGTTTACAGAAATAGTATTCGCGGCAGGAAGGGGTAGATAATGAAAGAAATCGTTGCGTATATCCTTAATGAGGAAGAAGCCGCCCGTAAACGGGTGCAGGATGCGGGTGTTGAGGCTGAAAAAATTTTGAGTGAGGCAAAAAAACGGGTTGTGGAGATTACCGAAAAAGCAGTGGCGGCCGAACGGGAAAAATCAGCCAGCCGTAAATCGGAGATTGAAAAAAAATTATCCGGTGATAAAAACAGGGAAGTTGTAGGGGCGAAGAATGAAGCGGCAGGTTTGAGGGAAAAGAAAAGCAGCCGTATTCCGGACCTTGCCCATTCGATATTCACAGAAATAACAGATTGTACTTGATGTCCTTATTCAATACGTATCTATGTTAGATATTGCGAAATATTCGTTTGTAAACGCGAAGATCAGGGCTATGTTGTCTTTTCTTCTTTCTCCTGAGCAGTGTGCCCGTTTATCCGGCGCCAAGGATGTTCATGAATGTATGAGCGTGCTTCATGATACTCCGTATGCTTCTTTGGCCGCCGCGTTTGAAAAAGGCGATTACGATCTTTGGGGTATGGAGAAAGAGCTTCTGAAAAATGATTTAGCCGCTTACAGGAAAATCCTTAGTACCTTGGCGTCAAAACCTGAAAAGGAGCTTGTGTCGTTGTTTATGCAGACATATGAACTGGAGGATTTGAAGACAGTGCTGAGGATTTGGCATAAAAAGGCGCCGGTGGCGGTTGAAGATTATGTCCTCGGGGAAAAGATTGTTCACGATATTGATTTTAAAAAGATAGTTTCCGCACCGCATCTTGAGGAAATTATCCTTTTGCTCGATCACACGCCGTATAAAAAACCCCTTTTGGCAAAACGCGATACTTTGAAAGAAAAAGGGTCGGTTTTTGCGCTTGAGACCGCACTTGATATGGATTATTATCAACGCCTGTTTGCGTGTATTGACCGGTTTTCTTCTTTGGACAAAAAAATTTCCCGCCGAATACTGGGGGTGGCTATTGATATAGAAAATATCAACTGGCTGATCCGCGGCAGGAAGTATTATTCTTTGGGTGCCGGGGACATGTTGGAACTTATTATCCCGGGTGGAGAAAGGATAAACAAAGAAACGGTGCGTAGTGTGTACACAACGAATGGATTGACTAAAATTGTTGATAGCCTTTCGTTTGGCCCATACGCTAAAATCAAGGATTTAGTCGCGGAAAATATTTCACTGGTGGAGAGTTTCCTTTACGAAATTTTATTGCTGGAAATCAAAAGAGGCCTCGCGGGTTTTCCTTTTACTATTGGGACAGTCCTGGGATACCTGATTTTAAAGCACCGGGAAACGAAAATCATCATTTCTCTTTTAAACTCGAAACAATACGGTATTTCCAAGGATACTACCGCCTCACTGCTTGGCATATAGGAGATATATGTTTACGTCGTCGCCGATGGAGTTGATCAGCATCGTGGTCTTGAAAGACAAAGCCGAAGAGGTCGCGTCCCGTCTTTTAACGTTGGGTGTTTTTCATCCGATAGATATCCGTACAATTGAAGATGACCTGAATTCATTAACTCCTTTTCAAATGCAGGCTGAATTAAGCGAATGGGAGGCATTGGAATATGAACTTCGGGATCTCGCGAGGAATCTGAATTGCCTGATACATCCGGCGCGGGATGTATCTTCTTTTTCTCTTGAACAGATGCGGCGGGGGATTACCGCACTTAAAGAGAAAGTCACGCCGTTAATTGAAAAAAGAAAAGAAATTGAAGAGAATATTAAAACCAAGGTCTCGATGAACGCTCAGATTAGGGATGCTTTACTTTTTCCGCTTAAACGGACATCATATACGTTTCTCGATGTTAACCTCGGAAAAATTGAAGAGAAAAATCTCGGGGTCCTTGAGCGCAGCCTTCACGATATTCCGTATGTGTTGTATCCGGTTAAAAAAGAGGGGACGACTGTTGTCGCTTTAGTCATAGGTTTACGCCGCGACCGGGCCGTTATAGAAAGGGTACTCAGGGATTTAGCCTGGCGCGAGATTGAATATTCTTCCGAGTCCCCCGAAGTTTCAGCGGATCTCGAAAAAAAAATCGCGGTTCAGATAGAAGAATTGCGGCACACGATACACGGTATTGACGCGGAAATTAAAACAATCGCCGGTATTCATTCCGAAGAGATCGAAAAGATGTATTCATATATAGCGTTGAAAAAATCTATCTTTGAAGCAAAAAAGTATTTTTGTACCACGGAAAAAACCATTGTTTTATCGGGATGGGTCCCTCGCCAGGATAAAGAGAAGGTGATTGGGGATATCAAAGGTTTGACGGTTGCTTCCTTTGTGGAAACAAAAAAATCAGAGGACGTCTGCGTCCCCAAGGATGAAATCCCCGTGCGTATGGAACATTCCCCGTTTTTTAAACCGTTTGAACTGCTTATTACTTCTTACGGCGTTCCCCGGTACGGAAGCATTGACCCTACGATTTTCACGGCGATAAGTTTTTTGTTGATGTTCGGCGCGATGTTCGGCGATGTGGGGCAGGGGTTTGTTTTTGTGCTCGCGGGCTTATTACTGCGCAGGAACGCGAAAAAGGTTGTCAAGCAGGCTTCCGCGCTGGTTTTGTATTGCGGGATTATGTCCGTTATTTTCGGCATCCTGTACGGCAGTGCGTTCGGCCTTGAATTCCATCCTTTGTGGGCGAAGCCGGCCGAAAATATTGTGGAATTTTTCCGGATCAGCGTTATTTTCGGCATTGCTTTTATCAGTTTAGGGATTATTTTTAACGTGATTAATTCCTTAAAAGATAAAAATTATCTTAAAGCATTCTTTGATAAAGCCGGCTTGGTCGGAGGGCTTGTGTATTGGGCAAGTATAGGTTTGGTAATAAAGATGTTCGTAATGAAATCCCCTCTGCCGCTTATATATTTGCTCTTGATTTCTGTCGGTCTTGTGATATTATTTTTTAAGCCTGTGATTGAGAAATTTTTGCGTAAAAAGAAAAAAGAAAGCGCGTTTGAGGCCCTGATGGAAGGCGGGGTTGATCTTATGGAAATCTTTATGGGGTATCTGGCAAATACCGTATCTTTTATCCGTATAGCGGCTTTTGCCTTGGCGCACGCGGGTTTGCTTGTGGCGATTTTTGAACTTGC
>JAQUMS010000231.1 GCA_028717985.1 Candidatus Omnitrophota bacterium | reverse complement strand
TAACGCGCGTAATATTACCGATAATAAAGTTCGTCTGCTTAAAAAAATGAATTGTGTAAGCGTAACAATTGGTATTGAGACTGGGAACCATTATTTGCGTAAAGAGATTTTGTCCCGCAAAGAAACTGAAGATGATATTATTCGGGCTACTCATGTGCTTAATGATGCTGGAATCCGTACGTCTGCTTTTAATATGCTCGCGATACCTTTTGAAACGAGAAGTACGGTAATGGAAACCATAAGCCTTAACAGAAAGGCGGAGGTGCGTTATCCGAATGCAGGTTTCTTTTTCCCTCTCGATGGGACGAGGCTCAGAGAAATATCTATTGAAAACAGATTTTTTGATCCTGCTTCTGTGGCGGTTTTTCAAAATGATACCCCTACTTTGCATTTTCCCGATATTACATCCGAGGAACTTATCAAGCTGAGAGAGCGGTTTGTGTTGTATATAAAAATGCCGGAGAGTTTTTATATCTACATTGAACGTTCTGAGAAAGAAGACGAAACGGGGAAGGCGCTTACCAAAGTACTCTACCAGATCTATGAAGAATGTGTATTCGCGCATGATGGGGTGTGGAATGATTCCGGGAAGATTGATGATTATATGAAAAAACTTAAAAAAATCTGGATGGTATAAATATGAGTCACATACGAATAGGCAGGCGTCTTATTGGTTTAGGAGCTCCCGTATATATTATTGCTGAAGGCTGCGATAATCATCTGGGAGATTTGAAGAAAGCAAAAGATATGTGTCTTTTGGCTAAAAAAGCAGGAGCCGATGCTATAAAATTCCAACATCATCTGCCGGATGAAGAGATGCTTCCCGATTTGCCGCTTTCTAGCAATTTTAACATTCCTCTATATGAGTTTCTTAAGCGGTATGCGCTTACTCTTAATCAACATAAGGAATTGAAAAATTTTTGTGAAAAAATTGGAATTCAGTATCTTTGTACACCATTTAGTTTTAAGGCCGCCGAAGAACTGCTTATTTTAAAGGTGGATGCTTTTAAAATCGGATCCGGTGAAATGACGGATACTCCGACTTTAAAAAAAATTGCTGCTTTCGGTAAGCCAATGATTGTATCTACCGGGATGTGTACTTTTAAAGAGATTGACCGGACCTATAAGATGCTTGTTCAAACGGGGATTCCTTTAGCACTGACAAACTGTGTTTCTGAATATCCTCCGGTTTACGAGGATATTAACCTGAAAGTTATTACTAAAATGATTAAACGCTATCCCCGCGCTGTTATAGGTCATTCCGATCATACTCCTGATCTTGTTACTTGTTTTGCCGCTGTTGCCTATGGGGCGAAAATCATAGAAAAACATGTTATTCTTGATAAACAGCAGCCTGGTCCAGATCAGTCTGTTTCCATTGATTTTGACGATTTGGCTGAATTAGTTGATGGTATTCGTAAAATCGAACGCGCCTCTGGAAATAAAAAGTTAGTTCATAAAAAAGAAAAACAGATTCGCGCGTGGGCATTCCGGAGTATTGTTTCAACGAGAAATATAAAAAAAGGCGAAGTTGTCAAAGAAGATATGATTTGGTCAAAGAGGCCGGGAACAGGGATCCCGTCTTATATGTATTCTAAGCTTATAGGCCTTAAGGCAAAAAAAGATATTCCGGCAAATACGCTTCTTGCATGGAGAGACTTCAAACAAGGGTGAATAATTTGAAACGAAAAATTCTTTTTATTACCGGATCAAGAGGTGAATGGGGATATATTCGCCCTATCTTGAGGTTGTGCAGGAAGAGGAAAGATGTGGAATTTTCTTTGTGTGTGACGAATATGCATCTTTTACCTGACTTTGGACTTTCCAAAAATGAAATAGAAAATGACGGTTTTTCGATTGATCATGTGATATACATGTCGCTCGATGGATATAATCATTATACGATGGTAAAATCCTTGGGTATTTTTCTTAATTCTTTGGCAGACATTATTGCAAGTGAACGACCTGATTGGATAGTTCTTGCCGGCGACCGGGGAGAACAACTTATGGGAGCGATTGTAGGTGCTTTTTGTTATATTCCTGTAGCTCATATTCAAGCCGGTGAACTTTCCGGAAATATCGACGGGATGACGAGGCATGCGATTGGAAAATATGCTCACCTGCATTTTGCCTCTAATGAAGATGCTGCTTTGAGACTTGTAAAGCTTGGAGAAGAGCCGTTTCGTGTTCATACGGTAGGTGCTCCTCAACTTGATGAACTCGTGCAGGGATTATTCACTTCAAAAGATGATATTCAAAAAAAATATGCGGTTAATTTAAATAGAGAGTATCTTCTTTTAGTACAACATCCTATAACTGAAGAATATATGAAGGCTCCCGCACAAATTAAAGCTACGATGGAAGCACTTAAAGAATTTGATATGCTTAAAATCGCTATACTTCCGAATAATGATGCAGGGTCAAATATGGTGAGAGAAGGGATTGAAAATGGCAGACGGGGGGAATTTTTAACATTTTCAAATCTTAAACGTGAAGATTATCTTGGTTTTATGAAATATTCTTCATGTATCATAGGAAATTCCAGTTCAGCACTCATTGAAGCCCCCATATTTAAGCTGCCGGCTGTTAACCTTGGACGAAGGCAAGATAGTCGTATAAAGGGGTGTAATGTGATCAATGTTCCTTTTGAAAAGGACGCGATCGCCCAGGCTCTTAAAAAGGCACTCTCAAAAGAATTCCGGGCGAGTCTTCGAAAGAATTGTTGCAATCCTTATGGAGATGGAAGGTCCTCCCAGCAGATCATTAAAATATTATTAAAAACGCAGATCAATGATAAACTTCTGGTAAAAAAATTAACTTATTAAGGAGTTCTCGATGAAATCATTGAAAAAATTTGTTGTATTTGATCATCAAACTATAAAAGATGCTATATCGGTTATACAGGGAAATTTGTCGCGATGTGTTATTGTAGTAAACAATAAAAACAAAGTGGTAGGTACGTTTAGCGAGGGTGATGTTTTGCGGCTTATTTTAGAAGATATTGAGCTTCATAGTTCTATTAAAAGAGTGGTTAATCCGTCTTTTAGATATTTGAATAAAAAAGATATGTTACGTGCATATCAAATGGTGAAAAAAAATGGTATTACGCTTATTCCGGTTATTGACCGTGATTTTATTTTAAAAGATGTTATTACTATTTTTCAGGTGATTGACCATCTTTCTTTTGCCAGTAAAAAGAGAACAGTAAAATGAATATTTTAACGGTTATTCCTGCTCGCGGAGGATCAAAAAGAATTCCTAATAAGAATTCAAGAT
>JAQUMS010000230.1 GCA_028717985.1 Candidatus Omnitrophota bacterium | reverse complement strand
GCGCTGGCTCTTGTCGGCGCCCGGCGCGGTTCCCTGATGCTTGTTGATGATATATCAGGGGAATTATATATTAAAGCCGGCCGCGGAATGAGTGAAGAAGTTATGGGGAAAACCCGGGTTAAAATCGGAGAGCAGATTTGCGGGAAAGTGGCTTTTAACAGATCCCCGGTCCTTGTCCGTAATATTGAACTTGACGCAGAATTCAAAATGCCGAATAAACAGCAATACGAGACAAAATCGTTTATCAGTATGCCGTTACTTAGGAAAGTTTCCGCTTCTGAGGAAAAAGTATTGGGTGTTTTGAATATAACCGATAAAGTATCGGGGGGGAGTTTTACGGAACGGGACTATACGTTGTTATTTGTTTTATGCGGGCAGGCGGCCGCGGCTATAGAGAACCGTAACTTATACGGCGACTTAGAGGATAAAACCGAGTTGCTGAACCGTCATATAAAAGAATTGAATGATATTCAATCTCAACTTATCCAAAGCGAAAAAATGGCCGCTGTGGGGCATATTGCCTATGGTATTACCAGAGAAATAAGCAGTCCCCTTCAGGCGATCCTTGATTCTATTAATACGTTGGGCACGACCTGGGAGGACCATGTTAGAGTTGACCGTTCTACCATGGATGCGTTTAAAAAAACAATAACTAGGGCGAATACTGTTATTACGGATCTTTTTAAGTTCGCACAGATTTCAAAACAGGAATTTGAAACGGTTAATATATGCAGGATAGCCGATGAAGCGATTTCTTTGATAGAGACACAATACGACATAAAGAATATCCGCATCAAGAAGGAGTATGAATGCGATACTATGCTGTTTTCTGCCGATCCGGCGATGCTTCGGCAGATGGTGTTTAATCTGTGTCTTAATTCTTTTGAAGCGATGCCGCATGGAGGAGATTTGATCCTGAGGATCTTTGTCCCTCCCGGAAAAAAAGATCAGAATGGGAGCGGCGCTATTGTTATGGAGGTGGAAGATACGGGGAGCGGTATCCCCGAGGAGATAATGGTGCGTATTTTTAATCCTTTTTTCACTACGAAAGAAGATAAAGGATGTTTGGGGCTTGGTTTAAGTATTGTTCATTTAATTCTTGAAAGGCATAATGCTTTAATTAATGTTGAAAGCGTTGTTAATAAAGGAACCAAATTTACTATAATTTTTTCCGGAGCGCATCCAGAAGGTCTTCCCGGTTTATTAAGCAGTGGTAATGTTTGAAGAGGGGAGCATGAATACTATTTTATTTTTCACGATTTTTATGATGTCTCTTACCATAACACCTCTTATATGGCTTATAGCCATAACCAATGGTTTCATTATTTCCCGGGAATCGGATAATGGTCTCAGAGAAGAAACCAAACCCTTATTAGGGGGGTTGGCCATTGCCGCGAGTTTTTTTGCCGGCATTTTAATCCTTGGGTATCCCAGCACTTCACGGGGAGAAACAATTTTTCTTTTCACCGGTTATTACAAAGAGCTTATCGGGATTATTTGGGGCGCGATACTGGTGATGGCGTCCGGCCTTTGGGAAGATTTCAAAGAAATGCAGGCCGGGATGAGTTTTTTTGTTAATCTTATCGCTTCTTTTGTCGTCTGGTATTCCGGAATTATGATCGTTGTATCCCCGAATATTTATGTGAATTCCCTTGTAACTGTCCTCTATATTTTAATTATAATCAGGGCATTCAAAGAACTTGATACCGTTGACGGTCTGTGTGCCGGAGTGGCGGTGGTATCGACTCTGGGATTTTTCTTTTTAGCGGTTAACAGTACGTATATATTTTTACTTATTTTTTCCCCGATCGTATTTATGAGTATCCTTGGGTTTTTGTCGTATAATCTGTATCCTTCGCGTATTATACTCGGATCAGGAGGGAGCGCATTGCTTGGGTTCCTTGTCGCGGTACAGGCTGTCGTCTCTTCACATTCTGCGCCGGTGCCGTCTTGTGCTATGGTTTTTATTCCGTTGCTGGCAGTGCTGATTTCTTTTGCGTCCGGTTTATTCGGAGGCAGAATAAAAAAATGTCTTGTGTGTTCTTTTTTGAGAAACCGGGGTCTGCATCCGCTTCATATCTGGCTGGCGCTGTGCGGATTACAACTTTTCGTATTAATAATAGCCCTTAGTTTTTTTAGATAATGATTGTGAATCATCCTTTTTAGCCGGTTTGTTTTAATCCCCTTCCTGAATTCCGCGTATTTATATCTTAATTCCTGCTAAAGTTTGTGGTATAATTGTATTCGTTAATTTATATTTAAAAGAAGAGGAAGTAACTATAGAGATACCGGCATGATGGATTTGATTACTGCTTTAATAAAAGAAAATCTTGTTACAAAAGAGCAGGTTAATGATGCCCGCGATAAGCAACCCGGGGCGAAAAAACCTCTTCATGAGCTATTGGTGGATATGGGGTTCCTGAAGGAAGAGGATTTGATGAGGGTTTCTTCCAGGATTTACAGTATGCCTGTCCTTAAGCTTGAAGATGAGACTATCGATGCGACAGTTATTAAAATGATCCCGTGTGAGGTTGTGAAACGGTATGGGATTTTTCCTCTTCGAAAGGAAAAAGACGTCCTTGATAATCCCGTTTTAGTCCTGGCTACGACCGATCCTTCGGATTTGATGACTCTTGATTATATCCGTCTATTGACCGGGATGGATATACGGCCTGTTTTAAGCTCAAAAAGCGAAATCTCAAAATTTATAGATAAATATTATCAGCTCGATGATATTTTGTATGACCTTATCAAGAACGTGAATACCTCGGGTAACTTGCTTTTGACCGGCAAGGGGATGATAGGCCCGGGAGACGGCGAGTCGGATTCGCCTATTATTAATTTAACAAATTTTATTTTTATGGACGCGGTTAAAGCCCGCGCCAGCGATATTCATATAGAGCCCCGGGAAAATATGGTAGCCGTGCGTTACCGCATAGACGGTAATTTAAAGAATATCGTTGAGTTTCCCAGTAAAATCCAGGCTTACTTGATCGCGCACATCAAAGTTATGGCGGCTTTGGATATTACTGAAAACCGGAAACCCCAGGACGGCCGGAGTAGTTTTTTCGCCGAAAACCGTAAGATAGATTTAAGAATTTCCGTTTTGCCTACGCATTTCGGGGAGAAAATCGTTATCAGGCTTTTGGATGTCAATCTTTCAAAGACGGATTTAGGGAGGATCGGTTTCAGCCCGGAAGAGCTTGAGACTTTCCGTGACGCTATAACTAAACCTCAGGGGATGGTCCTTGTTACAGGGCCTACCGGGTCGGGCAAAACTTCCACATTGTAT
>JAQUMS010000229.1 GCA_028717985.1 Candidatus Omnitrophota bacterium | reverse complement strand
GTCCAGGGCGATGTGGGGGGTTTTGTTGTAGCGCGAATGCCTCTGGAAAAGGTCAATGATATCGTCCGGAAGGTAAGCATAGAGAATAAAAGAGAGATAAAAATAGACCTTGTTGATGCGGACGGCCGTATTCTTTTTTCTGATTACAACCGCAAAGGGATATTAAAGGAAAAAAGTTTTCTTTGGGTACTGGTGAGGGGGTTGTTCCCAAGCGAAAAACAGGGTTTTTTTATTTTTCAAAACAAAGAAACCGGCATAAAAGAATTAGCGGCTTTTGTGCGTGAACCGGGGTATCTTGATTTTAAAGGGAATAACTGGTCATTATTTATCCATATCCCGGTTGCTGCTGCTTTTAAACCCGCTCTTGAGTTGCGGAACCAGGTGGTTTTGATCATGTTTTTTTTCGCAGGGATAGGGATTTTTATCGTCCATATTTTTTCCCGGTCTGTGTCGCGGCCCCTGCATAGATTAAAAAATGCGGTCCAGGAAGCCGGCCGCGGTAATCTTAATACGGTGATAGATATTTATTCTCGTGATGAAATAGGCGAGCTTGCCGAGAGTTTTAGAGAAATGGAAAAAGATTTTAAGAATAGTACTACCTCTATCCGGGAACTCCAAAAGGAAGTCGAGACCAGGAAACAGAAAGAGGAAGAAATAGAACATCTGCAACAACGATTGGAATTTATTCTCGGAGCGAACAAAACAGGCATAGACATTATTGATTCCCAATTTAATGTGAAGTATGTTGATGCCGCATGGAAGAAGTCTCTCGGCGAGTTTGAGGGGAAAAAATGCTATGAATATTTTATGGGAAGGTCCGCGATGTGTGAATCGTGCGGTATAGTGGAAGCGATGAAAACAAAAAAAACAGTGGTATCCGAGCATGTTTTGCCGCAAGAAGGCGGGCGGTATGTTCAGGTTACCACTATCCCGTTTCAGGAGAAATCCGGGGAATGGCTGTATGCCGAGATCAATGTGGATATTACCGATTTGAAAAGGACGGAGCGTTTACTGCGGGAGGAAAAAAACAGGGCTCAAAACTATTTGGATATAGCCGGGGTTATTATTGTCGCGCTCGACCCGGAGCAAAGGATCGTTTTAATTAATAAGAAAGGGTGCCAGATCCTTGGTTACGAGGAAAAAGAATTAATAGGGAATAATTGGTTTGATATGGTTATCCACAACAGGGAAAAGGACAAGGTTAAAGAAGGTTTCAAAACCTTGTTTTCCGGAGCCTATGAGTCAGGCGAGTATTTTGAAAATAACGTAGTGACTAAATGGGGAGAAGATCGTATTGTTGCCTGGCATAATTCCGTGTTAACCGATGAAAAAGGGGATGTCCAGTATGTTTTGAGCGCGGGCGAAGATATTACCGACCGGCGATGGGCTGAAGAAAAACTCAAACACGCCAAGGAATATATCGAACATGTTTTAAGCGTAAGCCCGAGCGCTATTTTTACCGTTGATACTTCCCGGGTCATCAAGACCTGGAATAAAAAAGCCGAAGAACTTACCGGATATTCCGCGGAAGAGATTATTGGAAAGCATTGTACGTTTTTTACGGATTTTCCCTGCAAGGAGAACTGCGGCCTTTTTGATAGTTCGGTACCCAAACCTACCGGCAGAAGAGAGTGCTCGATCTTTACTAAGAAGGGCCTGAAAAAAATAGTCGCCAAAACCGCGGATTTTATAAAAAATGAAAAAGGTGAGATAATCGGCGGGATCGAGATATTTGACGATATAACCGAACAAAAACAGTCGGAACAGGAACTCGTTGAAAGCAAGCTTTTATTTCAGACCCTTGCCGAAGTATCTCCTGTTGGGATTTTTCATACCGACCGCTCTGGGAATTGTATTTATGTTAATAAACGCTGGTGTGAAATGACCGGGCTGAGCGAGGATGAGTCCATGATGCAGGGGTGGTTGAACTCTATCCATCCCGATGATGCTGATATGGTAGTCCGGGAATTAAATATTTGCATCCAGGAAGGGATATCGTTTAAGCTTGAGTACCGGTTTAGGCAAAAAAACGGCGCGCTCATATGGGTATACGGACAAGTAGCTCCCGAGTACAATAACATCGAGGAAATTGTAGGATTTGTCGGGACGGTAACCGATATCAGCGGATATAAAAAATTTGAAGAAGAACTGAGGATAAAAGGTGAACTTTTGGATAGTACCACTGATTCGATCTTTATGCATACAACAGATGGACAGTTCCTGTATGTAAATGAAGCGGCGTATATTTCCCGGGGATATACGAAAGAGGAACTCATGAACATGAATCTTCGTGATTTGGATACCCCTGAATTCAGCAGATTGCTGCCTGACTGTATGTCCGAATTGTTTGAAGAAGGGAAAGCGATATTCGAATCAGCGCATCTGGCTAAAAACGGGACGCGTATTCCTGTTGAAATTAATGCGAAACTCATTGATTCTCACGGGAAAAAAGTGGTTCTTGCTGTTGCCCGTGATATTACGGAAAGAAAAAAAGTCCAGGATGCCCTTCAAAAAGCCTATGATGAACTTAAAGAAGCGCATAAACAGCTTATTCAGTCGGAAAAAATGGTTGCTATGGGACAGCTTGCCGCGGGTATTTCTCACGAATTGAATCAGCCTCTTGCCGGCATTAAGGGGTTTGCACAGATAATCCTTATGGAAATGCCTGACGACAATCCTATCCGTCCGGATGTGCTCAAAATAATCGAGCAGGTGGATCGGATGGCCCGGATTATTAAAAACGTGCGGTTTTTTGCCAGGAAATCGGAATTCGCGATGAAAGAAATAGATATCAGGTATCCGATTCAGGACGCCCTTGCGTTGTGGGGAGGCCAGCTGAAATTATACAATATACGGATTAAGACCGAATTTTCGGGTTCTGTGCTTAAAATAATCGGTGATGAAAACCAGCTTCAGCAGGTATTTGTCAATCTCCTGACTAACGCCCGCGACGCGATCGTAGAATCAAAAGATATCGTTGAAGGCGGGGAAATTACTATTAAAACCGAATTAAACGAAGATCAAAAGCGTGTCCGCGTAGTCTTTAAAGATACAGGGAGCGGTATCTCTCCTGAAAACCTGGAAAGGATTTTCAATCCTTTTTTTACCACCAAATCTCCTGACGGTGGTATGGGAATGGGGTTGGCGATCGTCTACCGGATTATCGCAAATCATAACGGCACAATTGAAGTGGAAAGCGAACCTGGGAAGGGCTCGTGTTTTATTATTACATTTCCTGTGTTTGGAGGTTGATGATGACTGGAGATAAA
>JAQUMS010000228.1 GCA_028717985.1 Candidatus Omnitrophota bacterium | reverse complement strand
TTAAATTTTTCCCCGACAAGGAAAGCTTCAGCCAAACCGCGAGGCTCCTCCTGTTTCGCGTATTTAATTGAAATCCCCAGTTGGCTTCCATCGCCTAATAGTTCCTTAAATTGCGGAAGCGCCTGAGGAGTGGAAATCAAAAGAATCTCACGAATACCCGACAGCATTAAAACCGATAATGGATAATAAACCATTGGTTTATCATAAATAGGCAACAACTGCTTACAAACGCCTTTAGTAACCGGATACAGCCGCGTTGCCTTGCCGCCTGCCAAAACTATGCCTTTTAATCCCGCCATACACCACCTCTAAAACCCTATATCGCTTTTACGACAAAAGCCTTCGGGAGTTATTTATAGCCGAAGGCTTTTTATTTTCTCACAAAAAAACCCCAATTTTTACAATACATTACGATAAATATACTTCTCTTATCTTTTGTTTATAAACCGGTTATTATTATACCAATCTCCCGCGTTTTTTCAAGCCTTTTGTCCTAATTGATGTTCCTATAAATATCGCTATTTTTGTTTTCACTTTTTTCTCCTTTGCTATGAAACAGCTTGACACTCTCTCTAACATATTAGACGACACAACAACAAAAATCTTACAAACTTTTTTAGTAAAATATTTGTTTTAACTATTATCCCCCGATAAATCTTGATAAAAAATCAAAGTGGTGGATAAACAAAAAAACCTTCGCCGGGCATACTCTGTCCAGCGAAGGTTTTTCTTATTTTAACGTGGAGGTTCCCCCTTCGAACATCACCACAGAAGCAAACATTTAACACAGATTTAATTTTATCTCTTTTTTTAAAAATGCAAGGGAAATCGGCAAATAATCAGTTCACTATTTTCATTTCCAATATCCGGTCGACACGGAACGTCCTGTTTTCCCCGCGCTTTAAACAATGCGCTTCCACTCCCACAAACTGAACACCGTCATATTTTCTTTCGCCCACAGAAAAAGGTTTAATGATCCGGCGGGATTTTTCATCATTTGCCTTTAAATACACAATCTCAAGGCTAAACTGTTTTTTGATCGCTTTTTCAATCAAAGCGATTTTTTCAAGCAGCGGCACAGCGCGGTCGGATAAATCGTATTGATGCTGTGTAACAAAATTAACGATCCGCCAATCCATCATGATCTCGTGTTTCCGTATGGGTTTTTTAAGAATGATCCCTTCAAAAGACGTACACCTGCTTAAAGCAACATATATTTGACCGTGCGCGAACGCTCCCGTGCCGGTATCTATAACCACACGGTCAAATGTTTTCCCCTGGCTTTTATGAATAGTAATAGCCCAGGCAAGTTTTAATGGATACTGCGTAAAAGACCCCGCGATATCAGCGTCTATTGAAGAGGTTTCTTCATTAAAACTGAAATGAAACACGTCCCATGTATGAGGAATAACTTCCACTGTCGAGCCGTCTGACAAAAGGACTTCAATGATATCCGCGTCTTTTTTTTCATTATCCTCTATACCTGTCACTGTGCCTATGGAACCATTGACCCATCTGCCCTTGGCGTCGTTATTCAGCAGCATTACCTGAGCGCCTTTGGAAATGCGTAATTCGCCGTCAGAAGGATACGAACGCTCATCAATTTCTCCGCTGATCTCTGCCTGATATGAAAAAATTTTTGATTTAAGATTACAGAGGTGTTCGTCGTTTATGCCCAAGGCCATTTTATTGGTCGTGGTCAGATATACCGCGTATCCTTCCTGCTTGCGACGCGGGGACGCCATCTCCGCTCTCTGATTGAGCAAACGCAATTGTTCTTCCGTCAGAGAATTATTACGCACGGCATTGAGAAGATTAATGAATTCCTCATCTTTTTGCCTGTATATTTTTTCCAGTTCAATAAATTCCATGCGGAAATTTTCAAAAACACGGGCGTCGAAAAAATAAGGCGAGCGGTAATGTTTGGCAAACGCCTCTTTTTCCCTCCCGTTAACTACCGGAGGAAGCTGATACAGATCACCGATAAAAATCATCTGTATCCCGCCAAAAGGGAGGTCCCCATGTTTGCCGTTTAAACGTAAAAAAATATCAACACAATCCATAAGATCCGCCCTAACCATCGATATTTCATCGATCACAATGGCGTCAAGGGCTTTAAAAATACGTGTTTTCTTCTTACCGCGCTTTTTTATTTTCTCGATTGTAATATCGGGTTTAAAGCCGAAAAAAGAATGGATTGTTTCTCCGTGGATATTGACAGCGGCAACTCCGGTGGGAGCGAGAAAAACTATTTTCTTGGCGGTTAAAGAACGGAAATAGGTAAGCAATGTTGATTTACCGGTGCCGGCCTTCCCGGTAATAAAAACGTTTTTACGGGAACGTTCCATCATATCAAGGGCATTCTTGAATTGTTCGTTTATTTCAATATGCATAGTACCCCGGCTTCGGATGAACGAGTAGATAAGGATTAACGGACGTATTCTCCCGCCATATACGAACTGCGTACATACGGGCCGCTGACAACAAAAGAAAAACCAAGCGATAATGCCGTTTCTTTATAGCGGTCAAATTGTTCAGGAGAGATATATTCTTGTACCGGATAATGCCGGGAACTGGGAGCAAGATATTGGCCGATACTGAGAAAATCACAACCCGCGGCCTTTAAATCGGACAATACCGTAACAACTTCATCCGGTGATTCGCCCATACCCAGCATAATTCCTGATTTTATTTTAACCCGCGGCGCGAATTCTTTAACGGCGCGGAGAACATCCAGCGAACGGAGATATACCGCGCCCTGCCGGACGCGGGAATATAGGGCAGGCACCGTCTCCACATTATGGGCGATAATTTCAGGGAAAGACTGTGCAACCTTTTGAATTGCCGGAGAATAATTTTGGAAATCAGGGATCAAAAGTTCAACGGTGCATGCAGGTGCCGCGGAACGCAAAGCGGATACAGTCCGCGTGAACATTTCAGCGCCGCCGTCGGATAAATCGTCCCTGGTAACGCTGGTAATAACCACGTGTTTAAGTTTCAGCCTCGCGGTTGCTTCCGCGACGCGGGCAGGTTCTTCGCGATCAAGAGGCTCTGGAACGCCTTTATCAATATTACAAAACTTACAAAAACGGGTGCAATGCCTGCCTAATATAAGAAATGTCGCCTGGCCGCTGGAAAAACATTCACCCATATTCGGGCACAATGCCTGCTCGCAGACAGTTTCTATCTTCAAGTCGCGCAAAAAAGATTTCATAGTATTGCAGGCGCCAAGATTTATTTTTTTATTAAGCCACTGCGGTTTCATACGGCGGAACTTCCCTTCTTTCGTTCCATCCTGCTGAACGGTATTC
>JAQUMS010000227.1 GCA_028717985.1 Candidatus Omnitrophota bacterium | reverse complement strand
GAAGGTTTCCAATTCTCCGCGAACAATCTTATTCTCAATCAACCCCTTAAGAAACGGCTTATCCTTGTTTTTCCAATCGGCGAAACGCCGGGTAATGGCAATCACATGACCTTCCCTATCGTAAATTACGCATCCCTGAAGACGTTCCCGTGTTTCAAACCGCTGGACTAAATAGTTCGCGCTTTTTAAATCCTGCGATTCCAAAACATGCCTTACAGACAATTCCATGCTTTCGGCAACGGATTTAGCTTTCCTTTTAACATCATCAATTAATTTCTCATCCTCAAAACGCATCTGCACGACGCCGAAAATCGTGAACGCAAACGTCACAATAAGAAGTATCGGGAACATCAGCAAAAGGATTCTTTTCATTCACCTCTCCTAATAAAAACAAAAGCCGCTATCTGATTAAATCAGATGGCGGCCCGACCATCACTTTCCTCCGGGAAGAGTTCATTCCCGGACCCCTGAACATTAAATTTTAGTCACCACTGTTTATTATACTTTTTCTGTGGCTTTTTTCAAGGTTTTTCACAAACACTGCCTCCCGTTTACACTCTTTTCCTGCGTGTAATTTATCGCGCGTATCGGATACGGAATAATAATATTCTCTTTTTTATATCGTTCCTGGAGCCTCTTTATAAATTCATGTTTAATAAGATACTGGTCGACAAATTCCTTTCCCCTCATAATAACGGAAAAATTTATGCTGAAATCGCCTAACGTATGATACCGTATAAACGGCTCAAAACCGGGAATGCCTCCCTGAACACTCTTCATTACGTCTCTTGCTACTTCTATCGTGACTTCTTCCACTTTTTTCAGATCGCTGTCGTAATGAACTCCCAGGTCAACTAAAACGGCGAGCTCATTTTCAGGGAGGTGATAATTCACAACAACCAGTTTTAATAAAGCGTCATTGGGGATTAAAACCACGTTATTCGACAGCATTTTTATTTTGGTACTTCGCCAGGTAATATCAGACACATACCCTTCTTCCCCGGAAGACAATTTAATATAGTCGCCGACTTTGATCTGTTTGGCGATACTTAAATGCACTCCCGCGAATAAATTAGAAAGAGTATCCTGAAGCGCCAACGCCACGGCAAGTCCTCCGACACCCAGTGTCGCCAGGATAGGAGCAATGGAAACACCCAGGCTGTTCAGAAGGATCAAAATACCGATGCTGAAAATCAAGATCCGGGCGATATTCTGCGTAAGGCTCGTAACAGGGAAGGCGCTTTCAAACCGGGTCCCGTACGATTTGATCATGCGGGTGGCAATAGTTGAAAAAACCATCGTAACGGAAAATATCCCCAGGCACATAAGGACGCGGTCGATCACCTCAACAATATTTTCCTGCACCAGAGAAAACTTCAATCCTAAAAAGATACCGATCATCAAAAACCAGATAATGAACGGCCCTTTAACCGCAGAGATGATTATATCATCGACCTCTGTTTTTGTTTTCGCGGCCCACCGCCCCAGATACATGAAAATTATTTTTCTGATGATAAATCCGATACATATAGAAAGGAACACAATAATCACGGGAAGAATAACTTCGCCGAAACTGTTAAGATAAAAAGAAAAACCGTTCTCTCCCATATCTTTCCTCCTCCGCTATAAATTTTTTAAGTACAATTATTATACTAGACCGGCGGGCTTATGACTACGTAAATTTGCGGCAGAATGTTTTCCTTCACGGGCGTAACGCTTTGCTATAGCGGCAATGTCCTGCAATCCCATGGATCCTGTCCTAAAATTATGCCCGGCGGAAAGATACAATGGCCTGCGTTTATTTTTTAAAACACGGATGCCGTATTTTTCCGGATCATCCGTTATGTCTGTGCCGAAAAATAACATCAATTGCTGCCCGGCGGAATTACCCGTTATCTTTATCCCCAAGCGTTTCAGTAAATCCACCGTGCGGACAGCGGAATCAAGCGTTTGACCGGGCAGGCCGTACAACGTGAATACTTCAGTTTCTATGCCTAACGATTGCGTAACTTTCACTATCTTCTCAAAACGCGCCAAATCCTGTGTTTTATTAATCGCGTTGTTGACTGCCTCATCAGACGATTCAAGTCCATACGCCACATGGCTCACTCCGGCTCTCGCCATTAAGGCAAGAAGCTTCTCGTCTATCAGATCCGCCCTTGTCTCACACCAGATATTGATCTTCCATTTTTTGGCGATTATCCCGCGCATGATCTTTTCCACGCGCTTTTTGTCAAACGTGAACGAGGGGTCTGCGAAGAAAAATTTGCTGATCCCCTGTTTAACGCATATCCCCATATCATCTAAAACCCTGGCAGGAGAATGCGCCCGGATCGTGCGGTTAAAAGCCCGCGGCGTATAACAAAACGCGCAGTTAAAATAACACCCGCGGGATGTCAGCATGACCGCGACTTTTTTTTGTGCCAGATCAAACGATCCCGCTTTATAGGGAGAAGGAAAATGATTTAATTCCGTGGTCAACCGTTCCAGAGAAGTCTCGAAAATCTTCCCGCCTTTTTTAAATGCGATGCCTTTTACACGGGACAAAGAGCTTTTTCTCTCCAACGCTTTTACCAAAGCGGGCATAATAACTTCTCCCTCTCCCCTGACAATCGCATCAACCGAAGGCATCTGGCTTAACGCCCCGGCGGGCATAAAAGTCGCTTGCGGGCCGCCGATCACTACATATATAAACGGGTCGATCATTTTGATCAGTTTTGCCAATTGAACTGCCAGTTTGATATTCGCCTGATATACCGAGAAGCCGACAACACACGGTTTGAAATCAATAACAAAATTCGCGATTGACTGGCCTGTGCGGGGAGTAATTTCGTCTATTTCAGCAATGGCTGTTTCTATGGAATGTTTCGTAAGGCTGGCGGCAATATAACCGAGAGAGACAGGATACAGATTCCCTCCCGCGGGAGGAAGATTAAACAAGAGCACTTTTGATTTCATGGCAGAAATACCTGCGGGCCGTTGACCGTGATTTATGGACCTATACTGTTGCCGCGTATAATTCGTGGCGCTGCTGTTTTATTTGTTCATTTTCAAGATATTCATCAAAAGTCATACTGATGCGGTCAATATACCCTTTAGGAGTAATTTCTATGATGCGGTTTGCCACGGTCTGGACCAATTGATGATCATGGGAAGAAAACAGCATTGTCCCCTTGAACTTCTCCAGTCCCCTGTTCAACGATGTGATCGCTTCCAGATCAAGGTGATTGGTCGGTTCATCCAAAATAAGAACATTAGGCTGAGTAACCATCATACGGGCGAACATGCACTTGGCTTTTTCGCCTCCGGACAAAACATTCACCGGCTTT
>JAQUMS010000226.1 GCA_028717985.1 Candidatus Omnitrophota bacterium | reverse complement strand
GGTTCAAAAAACTTTAACATTAAGATCCGTCAGCGCGCCGTTAAACAGGGCCTTAAAATCAACGAGTACGGCGTTTTCCGGGGAGATAAATTAGTCGCCGGACGGACAGAAAAAGATATTTTCAAGCTTTTGAAACTTGAATATATTGAACCCGAACTTCGAGAAGATAACGGCGAAATAGAACTGGCGCAGAAATTTTCATTGCCACGGCTTATTGAAACCGGGGACATAAAGGGCGATTTGCACGCGCATTCAACCTGGTCAGACGGCAGTAATAGCATTCGGGAAATGGCTGACGCGGCTGAAAAAAAAGGGTATTCGTATATCGCGATCACCGATCATTCTCAAAGCCTTAAGGTCGCCAGAGGTTTATCCGTTTCCGACCTGAGGATCAAAAAAAAAGAGATTGATACAATCAATAAGAATTTAAAGGGTTTTACGGTTTTATACGGAACGGAAGTTGATATCGGCATGAATGGCGAGATCGATTATCCCGAAGAAATATTGCGGGAGTTCGATATTGTCGTCGGCGCGGTCCATTCGGGGTTCAGGCAGTCCCGTGAGCAGATGACCAAACGGATGATACGGGCCTGTGAAAATAAATTCGTACATTTAATAGCTCATCCGACCGGCAGGTTGTGGGGGAGCAGGGACGCGTATGCATTTGATTTTGATGAGGTCCTCAAAGCGGCCCGTGATACGAACACGCATCTGGAAATAAATTCTTTCCCGGACCGCTTGGATCTTAATGATTTGAATTGTCGAAAAGCCAGGGAAGCAGGTGTTAAACTCGCGATAAATACCGATGCTCATTCAGCCGTCCATCTCGGGATGATGTCTTACGGTTTAATGGTCGCCAGGAGCGGCTGGCTGGAAGCGCGGGATGTGTTTAATACACTGTCATTAATAGAATTAAGAAAAGCAATAAAAAGTTCTTAGGTCTTTGTTCTTTGCTGTTAGATCATACTAAAATTGATCTTTTTTCTAAGAGCCAAGAGCTAAGATCAAAAAGCTAAAAACAGGAGCAAATCGATCATGCGAAAACTACATTGTATTTTTTTTGGTTTAATATCGTGCGTATTCATGTACGGATGTTCTCAGGAAGCGCCGCAGGTTTATAAGGAAACACGGGTTATGATGGGAACATACGTGGATGTAGCTTCCCCGTCACCGGAGGCGATCCCTATTGCATTTGGTGAAATTAAAAGAATAGATAATTTATTAAGTTCGTATCAGCCTTCAAGCGAAGTTTCCATTCTTAATAGGACCGGTTCTTTAAAAGTGTCACCGGATATGATGTTTGTTATCAATAAATCAAAAGAATTTTGGGAGGTAACTGATGGCGCGTTTGATCCGACGGTTGGGATGCTTGTGGATTTATGGGGGTTTAGGACCGGCTCGTTTCGTTTTCCCCAGGATGAAGAAATAAAAAAGATCCTGACATATGTCGGCATGAATAAGGTTATCATAAACGAATCGGAGCAAACCATAAGTTTTTCCGTCCCGGGGATGAGGATTGAGCTGGCGGCGATTGCCAAAGGGTATGCTGTTGATTGCGCCGTCAGAAAACTAAAAAAACTCGGTATAAAAGATTGTCTGATCAACGCGGGAGGAGAAGTCTATTGCCTGGGGACAAAATTAGGCAAAAAATGGAAGGTGGCGATTCAGAATCCCCATAGCAAAGGTTTTTCAGATTACATTGATTTAAGGAATAAGGCTGTCGCCACATCCGGGAATTACGAACAGTTTTTTTATAAAAACAATAAACGGTATTCTCACATTTTTAATCCTTCTACCGGTTATCCGGCTGAACCGAGTTTTTCTTCGGTGACCGTTGTCGCTCCTGATTGCATGACAGCGGATGCCCTTGCCACTTCGATCTTTGTTCTGGGAAGGGAAAAAGGCGAAGCGCTGGCGAAAAAATTTTCCGGCGTGATAATCAAGATTATAGAATAAAAATAGCTTATGAGCTAAAACATGATGACTATTTCCGATATCAAATCTCTGAAGGGTACGCGTAAAATAACTATGCTTACCGCGTATGATTATCCGACTGCCGTTCTGGTTGATAAAGCCGGCATCGATATTGTTTTGGTCGGCGATTCTCTGGCTAACGTTGTGTTGGGGCTTGATTCAACGACAAAGGTCGGGATGCCGGAGATGCTTCATCACGCGAAAGCGGTTACCCGGGCGGTTACGCGCGCGCTGGTGGTTGGGGACATGCCGTATGAAGCGTATCAGGCCTATCCAAATGACGCGCTCAAGAATGCTGAACGTTTCATTAAAGAAGCGGGATGTTCGGCTGTTAAGCTTGAATGGTTTGATACGTGCCCGGAAGTGACGGAAAGAATTATTCAAGCAGGTATTCCCGTGATGGGGCATATTGGCTTGACGCCTCAGACTGCGGATAAACTCGGGGGATTTAAAGTTCAGGGGAAAGACGCTGAGGCCGCGAAACGATTGATAGAAGAAGCCGTTCTTTTGGAAAAACTCGGTTGTTTTTCCATTGTCCTCGAGTGTGTCCCGGATAAAATCGCTAAAATTATAACTGAAAAGCTAACCATTCCCACGATTGGTTGTGGTGCCGGCAAATATTGCGATGGACAGGTATTGGTAATACACGATATACTGGGTTTGTTTGACAGGTATACTCCTAAATTTGTGAAAAAATATATAGATTTGTCGCCTGTCATACTTAAAGCGTTGGAAGAATATAAAAACGAAGTTATCAGTGGCTCGTTTCCCGGCCCTGAACATAGCTTTTCGATCAAAGAAGAAGAGCTAAAAAAACTTATTTCGTAGCTTCCACCGTTCCCACTCCGGGAGTGGTACTTCTTTTAGTTTGCACCACTCCCGGAGTGGGAACGGTACACACAATATGAAAAAGAAAATCAGGAAAATTAAAGCAAAAGCGGTGTCCAAAATCAAAAGAGCTCTGGTTAATGCCGGAAGGTTTTTTGCAGTTGTGATTTTTCTCGCGCTTGCTGTTTTATTCGCGATAAAATTCGGAGGGCCGGTTTTTTTGCAATTATACGTAAAAAGCGGGGTGGGAGATTGTAAGAAAATACCGATCCTTTGTTATGTCCCCGATGTAAAAGAAATTGTTAATCCGCCGGTAGATAAAGAATATCTTTCGAAATCGGTCGTTTTCAAACTTCCCGGTGTGGAAATAACCTTGCCTAAAGAGTTCATGGTTGTTAAAGAAAAGGTGAATAAGGTTTATTATAAAAAAATGAAACACAAATGCAGCGGGGCTATCGCGTATATTTTGTATGAACGCCCGGGGTTTTTTGTCAATCTTTTTCCCCAGGCCAGGGATCAGGGGGTTAAGA
>JAQUMS010000225.1 GCA_028717985.1 Candidatus Omnitrophota bacterium | reverse complement strand
AAGGTGCTTGTTTCAATCGCCAATGAAATGGCCGCGCGAGGGTGGAAGGTGGGTTTTGTCTGTCCCGATTACGCGCATATCCCGGGGTTCCCGCTTCATCCCGGCATACAGGTCAGGGCGGTGGCGACCGGAAACAGGTCCCTGCCGAAGGTATTCAAAAAAATATTGTTCTATCTGAAACTGTCTTTGTATGATTTTTCTTCCGCAAAATTCTGCCTGGCGAACTATTTTCCTACAGCGCTTTGTGCATTTACCGCGAAACTCGCGCGTTTTTCCCGGGTTACAATCGTATGGTACGTACAAGGATTTGAGGCGAAGAGCCACGGGCTTCTTGCCCAGGCGAATCCTCTGAGCCGGATATTCCGTTGTTTTCTGGCGCATTTGAGCTATCGCATTCCGATTCCTGTATTGTGTGTTTCGCGGTGGGTGCGTACGTCTATAGGAAGGCCGGACGGCACCGTGGTGTATCCCCCTGCAATAGACCTTGCCGTGTTCAGTCCAGAGAAGAAGGAGTCTGCGAATAGCTCTTGTATGATTATCGGCACGGTGGGAAGAGGTGGAGGGACTAAAGGCTACGATTATTTTTTGAAAGCCATAGAGAATCTGGAGTGTTCATTAAAGATAAAGATCCTTATTGTGTCTCCTGATAAAAAGGGGATCGTTGTTCCCGGTAAATTTCCCGCGGAGCTTATTGAAGGTAGCAATGAACGTGTCATGGCTGATTTTTATAATCGGTGTGATGTTTTTGTTCTGTCTTCTCTCGCCGAAGGTTTTCCCCTGCCGGTTCTGGAGGCAATGGCGTGCGGGTGCCCGGTTATTACTACTGCCTGCGGGGGGGTCTCCGATTATGCCGAGGACGGGGTGAACTGTTTGGTTGTCCCGCCGGCACAGCCAGGTGCGATGTCTGAGGCTATTTTCAGGCTTTATGACAATCCCGGGTTGAGGAAGAAACTTTCATCCGCGGCACAGGGTACCGTGAAGAATTTTGGAAAAGGCAAGCTTCTTGATGATTTTATCGGCGCCATCGTGCGAAGCGCGTAATTACTTCGCAAAATAGCAGTATTAGGCTTGAAAAAGATTAGGATAGAGGTAAAATAAGTACACAGTTTAAGGAGAACAGATCATGAAAAGCATACCGGTTATAATATTGTGCGGGGGAAAAGGTACCCGTTTATACGAAGAGACCGAATTTCGTCCGAAACCTATGGTTGAGATCGGCGGCAGGCCTATTTTGTGGCATATCATGAAGTTGTATTCCGCATATTCATTCAAAGAATTCATATTATGCCTCGGGTATAAAGGGAACATGATCAAAGATTTTTTCCTCAATTACCATTATTATAATTCGGATTTGACCGTGCAACTGGGGAATCCTTCGAAAATCTGTTATCACCGGAATAATCCGGAAGAAAACTGGAAAATTAGCTTGGTGGATACCGGAGAGGCGGCGCAGACCGGTGCCCGCGTAATGAGAGTGCGGGATTATCTAGAGAACGCCGAGCATTTTTGTTTGACATACGGAGATGGGATAGGAGATATGGATCTGAAGAAACTCCTGGAGTTTCATATCAGACACGGTAAGATCGGGACGGTTACCGGGGTCAGGCCACCCGGGCGTTTCGGTGAAATGCGCATAAACCGGCACGGGCAGGCGGTTGAATTTAACGAGAAACCGCAGGTAAGCGAAGGAATTATCAACGGCGGATTTTTTATATTTAAACGGGAATTTATCGAACAGTATCTGGATACACATCGTGGGGATCAGCTTATTCTTGAACGCGAACCTTTACAGGAGCTATCCAGGGATGGGCAATTAATGGTTTTTGTGCATGAAGGCTTCTGGCAGCCTATGGATACTTACCGGGATTATCTTGCTTTAAATGAAATGCATAAAAAAGGTTTGTTTTCCTGGGCCGCTAAGGGAAGGAGCAAGTATGGCAGAAAATAATTTCTGGCAGGACAGGCGTGTTTTTGTTACCGGAGCGTCAGGCCTTCTGGGAAGCTGGCTGGTGAAAGATCTGCTTTCTTTGAAAGCGGATGTTATAGCTCTGGTGCGTGACCATGTCGCAGTTTCTCCTTTGTTTGACGATGCCGTCAAGTCCCAGATTACGATCGTCAACGGGTGTGTTGAAGATGTTGAACTGATGATCCGTATCCTGAATGAATACGAGATTGAAACGGTTTTTCATTTAGCTGCGCAGACGATTGTCACCATAGCCCTTCGCGAGCCGGTATCCACGTTCACGTCTAACATAGCGGGAACCTGGTGTGTTTTGGAGGCGTGCCGGAGGGTTAAAACGGTTAAACGCGTTGTTACGGCCTCCAGCGATAAGGTTTACGGCGAACAACGGGAATTGCCTTATAACGAGTCTATGCCGCTTTTGGGACAAAACCCGTATGAAATATCAAAGGTTTGCGCGGATATGATCGCGAGGGATTATGCCAAAACGTACGGGTTACCCGTGGTTGTGGCGCGCTGCGGTAATCTTTTCGGCGGCGGTGATTTTAATTGGAACCGCATAATACCCGGGACGATCCGCGCTGCCCTGCGGGGTACGAGTCCGGTCATTCGCACGGATGGCACGCTTGTGCGGGATTATTTTTATGTTAGGGATGCGGTAGCCGCTTATCTGCAACTTGCACAAAACGCCCACCGGGAAGAATTGCGAGGTATGCCGTATAATTTCAGTGAAGGACGTCCTATGAGCGTTGCGGAGATATGTAGGGAGACACTGAGAGTCTGCGGTAGGCAGGATATAAAGATCGTCATTGAGGGGCAGCCGACCAGCGAGATACGGAAGCAGTGGCTGGACAGTTCAAAGGCGCAGGAGGACTTGAAATGGAAAATGTCCTATGGTTTGGAAAAGGGTCTTACCGAGACGTTCGGCTGGTATAAAAAATATTTTTCTGGAGAGTACCTCGGAGGCAAGAAATGACATCTTTTGGCGAAATTAAAGGAGTTGAAATCCGTCCACTCAGGCAGTTATGCGATGAGCGGGGAAAAATTATGCACATGTTGCGTTCGGACGCAGAATACTTTCAGGGGTTTGGGGAACTTTATTTTTCTTTGGTTTACCCTGGAGTGATTACGGGATGGCATTTGCATAAGCGCATGGTGCTTAATTATGCGGTCCCAGCGGGTAGGATCAAATTGGTGTGTTACGATGATAGGAAAGATTCCCCCAGTTTCGGAAAGATCCAGGAAATATTCGCCGGCGAAGACTGCTATCAGTTGATCACGGTTCCCTTCGGCGTATGGAATGGTTTTAAAGGACTCGGCGTCACTCCTTCAATAGTGGCTAATTGCGCTACTCTTCCTCATGATCCGGAGGAGATTGTG
>JAQUMS010000224.1 GCA_028717985.1 Candidatus Omnitrophota bacterium | reverse complement strand
CAGCATGAGTTTTAAAACACTGGTTGATATCGGGTATTGGCCTGTGGATATGATTTCCGATGATTCTGTCGTATATTGGAAGGCATTCTTGTTTTATAACGGGGATTACCGCGTTGCGCCTTTATATACCACGGTCTCTATGGATGTGGCGTATGGTTCTAATTTCTTTAAGACAATGGAAGTCCAGTATAAACAAAAACGGCGTTGGGCTTGGGGAGTGGAAAATTTCCCTTTTTTAGTTTGTGGTCTGCTTGAAAATGACAATATATCGTTCATCAGGAAATTAAAACGGTCTTTTCATCTGCTGGAAAGTCATATCACCTGGGCGGTATGGGCGATCATTATTATGGTGATTGCGCCTCTCCCGATTCTTCTGGGGCAGAATTTTTTTACTCAGATGCCTATCGGGTATAACTTCCCGCGCATAACCGGCTTATTACTTAATTTTACCTTCGGGACAAGTTTTATATGGATTATATTAAGTATTACTATTTTGCCTCCCCGGCCTCCCGATGTTTCCCGCTGGAAAACTATTGTTATGGTTCTGGAATGGATCATGGTCCCGTTTATAATCCTGATCGTCGGCTCTGCTCCCGCTATTGACGCTCAAACAAGGCTCATGCTGGCACGATACATGGAATTTTCTCCTACTGAAAAAAGCAGGAAGATGGTATAATAGCACACATCACCAGTTACAAGGCCACTACGTCACCGGTAAAACGGAGGGTATATGGGATTTAAGGAATATTTAAAATTAATGGTTGAGAAAAACGCATCGGATATGTTCTTCCGGGTCGGCGGCAAAGTGCATATGCGTTTGAACGGACAAGTATTGCCTGTTGCCGATAATACCATTTCAATCGATGATATGGAGCAGGCTTTAAAAGAAATGCTTTCCGAAGAAATGGTACGGTTTTTTCGTAACACTCTCGATCTTGATTTCGCGCTGTATGTTCCGGAATTGAGTCACCGTTTCCGCGTCAGTATCTTTATGCAGCGTAACTGGCCGTCGGTGGTCATCAGGAATATCCCGTCCTCCATCGATAGTATGGACAATCTGCATTTACCCACGGAAATTTTAAAGAAACTCGCCTCGGAAAGCAGGGGGCTTGTGTTGTTGACGGGTACCATGGGATCGGGAAAATCGACAACCATTTCCAGCATGATCGAATATATTAACGAAAACTGCCATAAACATATCCTGACCATAGAAGAACCTATCGAATATACGTTCAAAGATAAAAATTCAATTGTTAATCAGCGCGAACTTGGAAAAGATGTAAATTCCTATCCGGTCGCTTTGCGTTCATTCACCCTTCAGAGCCCGGATGTTATTTATGTGGGGAATATCCGGGATTATGAGACCATGTCGGCCGCATTGACCGCCGCGGAAACCGGTGTGTTGGTTTTGAGCACGCTTCATACTGTTAATGCGTCGCGAACCGTGGAAAGAATTATTAATTTCTTCCCTCCTCACCAGCAGCCACAGATCCGTTCACAGCTATCGTCTCTGCTGAAAGGGGTTATTTCACAGCGGTTGGTGCCGCTTAAAGATGGTTCGGGACGTATTCCCGCGTGTGAAATTATGCTTTTAAGTCCGACCATCAGCCGTTTAATGCGTGAGGGCAAAGGGTGGGAAATGAACCAGTATATTGAAGACGGCGCTATTTTTGGGATGCAGTCTTTTAATCAGGCGCTTGTAACTCTGGTCCATGAGGATAAAATTACGGTGGAAGACGCGATGAATTTTTCAGATAATAAGGATGAATTCCTTTTATGTTTAAAAGGATTTAAAAAAATGTAGAACCCCGGAAAAGAAATAAGGAATACTCCAACAGT
This sequence comes from Candidatus Omnitrophota bacterium, assembly GCA_028717985.1. Classification (GTDB taxonomy): domain Bacteria; phylum Omnitrophota; class Gorgyraeia; order Gygaellales; family Profunditerraquicolaceae; genus STD1-16. Next base: position 1,517 of record JAQUMS010000224.1, on the reverse strand, counting down.
TAATTACGTCGTAGATTTCTTGCGAAATCTACTTGTAACTGTCGGAGTTAATTCCTGCCTACCGGCAGGCGCCCAAACAACTTATGATTGTAAACTCCATAAGTTGTGGGCTCATTAATGAATACCCCTTGCGTAAACATCCTAAAAATTTCTACAATATTTTTAGGATAAGCTGCGGGGTTAAATTTTTCCGACTCACGTCGTCAAAATTTAAGGAGACTATATGATTGGTGATATAAATTCGACGTTAACCGCTGTTAAACAATATCTGGAACGGCTTAGAGGTTATCTTTGACATAGATGCCAAAAAACAGCAAATTGAAGAATTTTCCCGCCGGATGTCTCAAGAAGGTTTCTGGAATGATGAAAAAACAGCAACCTCCCTGGTTAAACAGCTAAAATCCCTGAAAGCAGTCGTAGAGCCTTGGGATGAAGCTTCCAGACATTATCAGGAATTGAAAGAGCTTGCGGATATTGTTACCGGAACCGATGACGATTTGATCAAAGATTTAAAGAGTAATTCCGACGTGCTTTTGCGTGAACTCGATCAGCTTGAATTTAAGACCTTGCTCAGCGGAGAATTCGATTCCAGCAACGCAATTGTGAGTATTAACGCCGGCGCGGGAGGGACGGAATCCTGTGATTGGGTAAGCATGCTTTTGCGTATGTACACGCGTTGGGCTGAAAATAGACATTATGCGGTAAAGACTATTGATATCCTGTATGGCGAAGAAGCGGGCGTTAAAAACGTGACTTTGTTTATTCAGGGCGATTTTGCCTACGGGTATCTCAAGTCTGAACGGGGGGTGCACCGTTTGGTGCGTATTTCTCCTTTTGATTCAAATAAACGGAGACATACCTCGTTTGCTTCTGTTGATGTTATTCCTGAAGTAGAAGAAGATGTGGATGTGGCGGTTGAAGAGAAGGATCTTCTGGTGGAAACATTCCGTGCTTCCGGTCCCGGAGGACAGCATATGCAAAAAACCGACAGCGCGGTCAGGATAACTCACGTTCCGAGCGGGATTGTTGTTCAGAGCCAGAATGAACGATCCCAGTTCCAAAATAAACAAACATGTCTGAAAATTCTGAAAGCCCGGTTATTTGAATTGGAACGCGAGAAAAAAGAAGAGAAACTAAAACAAGAGAGCTCTGAGAAAAAGAAAATAGAATGGGGAAGCCAGATACGTTCATATGTTCTGCATCCGTATAATATGGTCAAAGACCACAGGACGGACCATGAAACCGGTGACGCGTCTGGGGTTTTAGACGGTAATCTGGACCTTTTCATTGAGGCGTATTTGAAAAAACAGGCCGAATAGTTTTTAGCTGTTAAGCTCATAAGTAAGAGACGTTTTTTGAGGGAGCAGCAGGATTAGCATAAAGATCATGTTTTTGAGAGATATTTTGAGCACGGCATAATTTAGACGCAGTTTTTACATACCAGCGTATAAGTTTACGAGTATATACGCGTGATAGAATGGAGAAAAAAGAATGTTAAGTTTTATAAAACAATCGGT
>JAQUMS010000223.1 GCA_028717985.1 Candidatus Omnitrophota bacterium | reverse complement strand
CAGGTCTGCGTTCCCGGCATGATTTTTACTCTTGAACCTGGAATATATTTTCCCGGAAAATTTGGGATACGTATTGAAGACAACATTTTAGTCACTGATAAAGGCTGTGAAATATTGAGCGAAAAGCTCGCTAAATAAACACGCTGCAAACAATTATCTAACAGGGAGGAAACGGTGGCACTTTCAATAAATGATATGAAGAACGGATTGACAATTCTGGTTGATGGTATTGTTTACCAGGTTGTTGAGTTTCAACACGTGAAGCCGGGGAAAGGCGCGGCATTCGTAAGAACAAAATTGCGCAATATGAAGACGGCTAATTTACAGGAAATGACCTTTAGAGGCGAAGAAAAGATTGAAGAAGCCTATATTGATGAGCGTAAACTTCAGTTTTTATATAATTCCGGCGAGTTTTACCATTTTATGGATCAGGAAAATTTTGAAGAACTTGAAATTCATAAAGACACGCTTGGAGATAAAATTAAATTTTTAAAAGATAACCTGGATGTAACCTCGTATTCGTATAAAGACGATATTTTAACCGTTACTCTGCCGAATTTTATTGAATTTCAGATAGTCCATACAGAACCCGGGATCAAAGGCGATACTGCTAAAAGCGGAACAAAACCGGCAAAAATTGAAACAGGGGCTATTATCCAAGTCCCGTTGTTTGTGGAAGAAACAGATCGTATTAAAGTCGACACACGGAGCGGGTCGTACGTTGAACGTGTCGTTAAATAATATCTCATCCACGGGGGATTTGCTTTGCTGAACATGAGGAGGCACGGGAAGTGAATATCAAAGAAATCAAGGAAATGCTTAATTTAATGAATGAAAACAATCTCGTTGAGCTTGAGATTGAGAAAGACGGTATGCGGATCCGCCTGAAAAAATCGGGGTCCGGTTCCGAAGACGGAAATCGCCCGGTTATCATTGAACGGGAAACTGTCCAGGAATTTCAGCCGAAAGAACCTGTGAGGGCGCAGGAAAAAATACCCGCTAAGACGTTAGAAATACGGGCGCCGATGGTGGGGACATTTTACCGCGCTCCTGCTCCCGAAGCGCCTCCGTACGTGGAAGTTGGCCAGATAATCGAACCCGGACAGGTGGTTTGTATTATTGAGGCAATGAAACTGATGAATGAAATTAAGTCCGAAATACGCGGAAAACTGGTGGAAATCCTCGGTGAAAACGCGGAGCCGGTTGAATTTGGTCAGCCGATGTTTATTCTTGAGCCTCTATAATTTCTTTACTAACCGAATAAATCTCATATAAATAAATTGTTCTCTAAGATATTAATTGCCAACAGAGGTGAAATTGCGCTGAGAATTATCCGTGCCTGCCGTGAATTGGGGATCAGGACGGTTGCGGTGTTTTCCGAAGCCGACAGGAATTCTCAGCATGTTCGTTTCGCGGATGAGGCCCTTTGTATCGGGCCTTCTCAAAGCAGTAAGAGTTACCTTAATATCCCTTCAATTATAAGCGCCGCGGAAATTACAGATGTAGAAGCTATCCATCCCGGCTACGGATTCCTCGCCGAAAATTCTCATTTCGCTGAAATTTGTGAGTCTTGCCATATAAAATTCATCGGTCCGACCCCCGAAAATATACGGATGATGGGCGATAAGATGAATGCCCGTACGACCATGCATAAAGTCGGACTTCCTATAGTTCCGGGCAGCCCTGAAATAGTCAAAAATAAGGAAGACGCGATTAAAATCGCGCAGAAGATAAAATATCCCGTGATTATCAAAGCGGCTTCAGGCGGAGGCGGGAAAGGTATGCGTATTTGCCATAATGATGTGACTCTTGCCAGTAGTTTTATGACGGCGCAGTCAGAAGCCGAAGCGAATTTCGGCAATCCCAACGTATATATTGAAAAATACGTGGAAAAACCCCGTCATGTGGAAGTCCAGATTCTCGCCGACAAATATGGGCATATTGTGCATTTGGGGGAACGCGATTGCAGCCTTCAACGGCGGCACCAGAAACTTCTCGAAGAATCCCCCTCTCCGATCATTAATGAAAAACTACGCCGGCGTATAGGAGAAGCTGCGGTAAAAGCGGCTAAATCGGTAAATTACGTTAACGCGGGAACAATTGAGTTTTTAGTGGATAAAAACAGCAATTTTTATTTTATGGAAATGAATACACGGATCCAGGTCGAGCATCCTGTGACCGAGGCGGTTACGGGAATTGATTTGATCAAGCAGCAGCTTTTGATCGCGGCGGGGGAAAAGCTGTCCTTTAAACAGGAAGATATCCATTTTCGCGGCGCGGCGATTGAATGCAGAATCAATGCCGAAGATTATGAGAATAATTTTCTTCCCTGCCCGGGGAAGGTGGAGACTTTTCACGCGCCGGGCGGCCCCGGCGTCAGGCTTGATTCCCATGTATACCAGGGGTATGTTATTCCGCCGTATTATGATTCTCTGATAGCTAAGCTGATCGTGCATGGGAAAAACAGGCAGGAAGCGGTCAGGATTATGCAGCGGGCTTTAAGCGAATTTGATATTGGGCCGATAAAGACCACAATTCCGTTTCATCAGAAAGTGTTGGAGAACCCGCAGTTTCTCAAAGGAGACGTGTCGACGCATTTTATCCAGGAAATGCTTGGTGGGGATGAGAATTCCGGCCGATAGTCGTAGTGTTGTAGTTCGTTATGACGAAGCGGTTTTTTGAAGCGGAGGAGAATATCATGATAGACAAAGGTGAGTCAAGGACTGATTTAGGGTTGATCAAGATCCATAAAAATGTAATTGCTTCTATTTCCGCTCTTGCCGCCGCAGAAGTAGATGGGGTTAAAGGTATCGACAAAGATTTGAAAAGCGCTTTTTTGGAATGGATCGGCTGTAAAAAGGCGTCTGCGATCGGAGTTGATATTGATAAATCTTCTCAAGTGGTTCTGAATATACCCTTGGTGATCAAATACGGGTATAATATTCCGGAAGTATCGTCGAAAGTTCAGGAAAATGTCAGGAGTTCGCTTGAAAAAATGACGAATGTATCGGCTCTGGATATTAATATAAGCGTCCGCAGTATAGAAAAATAATCGGGTTTGCATTTCAACACAGGAGGGATGAATGAGGGTATTTACGGTCCTGGGAATTTTGTTCTATGCCGGAATTTTAATTTTACTCGGAGCGGGATTGGTTATTTTTTCTTTAAACCTTCTTCAGCCGATTGAAATAAGCGCGCTTGTTGAATACGCCCAATCAAATATCAATTCCAGGGTTATTGTGGGGCTTTCCGGATTTCTTTTGATTGTTATCAGTTTTTCATTCGCTCAGATAATTCTGGGGAGATTGCAGCGTGAGAAAACAATAGCTTTTACTACCCCGTCCGGTGAAGTCACGGTGGCGTTAACCGCTGTCGAAGACCTTATTAAACATCTCATTTTCGTTATCCCGGAA
>JAQUMS010000222.1 GCA_028717985.1 Candidatus Omnitrophota bacterium | reverse complement strand
TATGGGCGGCCCCATGATGGGGATAGCCCAGGCAACCGACATGGTCCCAATTATAAAATCCTCAACAGGGATAGTGCTGTTGAACGAAACAGAAACACGAAACCGGGAAGAAAACGCATGTATCAGATGCGGCGCATGCATAAAAGAATGTCCAACGGGACTTATGCCATGTCTGATCAATCTTGCCTCTGAAAAAGAAAACTGGGACATGGCGAAAAGTTACGGGTGTCTCGACTGTATGGAATGCGGCATTTGCACGTTTGTCTGTCCATCAAACCGTAAAATCGTCCAATCGATTAAACGGGCAAAGCTGGAGTTAAAATGAAAGGATTGATCAAATACGGAATGATATTAGGAACCATTTGTTTAATTTCAGCGGGATTACTGGCATGTGTTAATCTCCTGACTAAAGAACGGATACTTGCCCAGATAAATAATGAAGAAACCGCAAGCCTAAAAGAAATTTTTCCCGATGCTGTTTCCTTTTCCCCTGTTAAACAAAAAGATACAATCCTCTATTACCTCGCAGAAGACAGCCATAAAAATATACTTGGTGCCGCCTTTAAAGCGCATGGAAAAGGATATTCAAGCGTTATCGAAACAATGGCGGGCGTAACTCCTGACGGAACTATTACCGCTATTAAAGTGTTAAACCAAAATGAAACTCCCGGACTGGGATCACGGATATGCGAAGTCGAAGCCGACACCACGATTTTTGAAGCAATGAAAGGAAAAGCTAAACAGACTACCCCCAAAAAACCCTGGTTTCAGGAACAATTTTGTAATAAAAATATCGATAATTTCGACTCCATAGAGGCTATTACCGGAGCAACCATTTCATCACGCGCAGTCATTACGTCCGTGCAAAAACGCGCCAAAGAAGTACTGGAAATGATAAAACACAACCAGTAGCTCTTAGTTCATAGCCCTTTGCTCTTAGAAAAATATTTTTTACAAAGAGCTACGAACTAAGAACAAAAAACGTATATAATTTAATTATGCCTAACCGCCTGAAAGTTGCAGTTTCTCCTCACATACACAAACCGGTGTCTGTTTCGAAAATAATGTGGTCGGTCAGCCTCAGCCTCATTCCCGCGGGCATCGCCGGCGCCTTTATTTTCGGGTTTCCCGCTTTATGGATAACCGTTATCTCACTGATAACGGCCGTTACAACAGAAGCGGTCATACAAAAACTGACGAATAAAAAAATATCCATCAAAGACGGCAGTGCGTTTCTTACCGGACTGCTGTTAGCATACAATCTTCCTCCTTCCGTTCCTTTCTGGATCCCGGTTGTAGGATCTTTTTTCTCAATTGCGATAGGAAAAATGATATTTGGAGGATTAGGCCAGAACATTTTTAATCCGGCTCTTGCCGGGCGCGCTTTTTTAATGGCATCATGGCCTTCTTATATGACTTCTTTCACTGGCCCCTTGAAATTCGATGCGGTTACCAGCGCCACTCCTCTTGCCCTTCTCAAAGAAGGAAAACCTCTCGGCGACGTATCGTATATGGATATGTTTCTGGGACTCAGGGGAGGATGTATTGGCGAAGTATGTATAATCGCTCTGCTCATTGGGGCGGCATATTTATTGTTCCGCAGATATATAAACTGGCAGATACCTTTCACCTTTATACTCACAGTCGGACTTTTTACCTGGATCTGCGGACCACGGGGTTTTTTAACCGGGGATGGGATTTTTCACGTTTTATCCGGAGGGTTGATTTTAGGGGCTTTTTTTATGGCTACAGATTACGTTACCAGCCCCTTGACTATAAACGGACAAATTATCTTTGCCTTCGGCTGCGGGCTCCTGACAGCAATTATCAGATTGTGGGGAGGATATCCGGAAGGCGTTTCATACGCGATTTTAATCATGAATGCGGCAACCCCGATTATTGACCGCTTCACTAAAACCAGAGTTTACGGAATCGTTCGATACTAATGACTGAAAAACAACAAAACCGGTGTTTTCAGGAATTTATAAAAGGCATCATACGGGAAAACCCTACGTTTGTGCTCGCGCTCGGTTTATGCCCGACATTAGCTGTATCCACGTCCGTCAGCAACGCAATCGGAATGGGAGCTGCCTCAACATTCGTACTCATAGGATCTAACCTTATAGTTTCCTTAATAAAAAAACAAATCCCTGAAGAGATACGAATACCCTGTTATATTGTTATTATCGCCACTTTCGTTACTGTCGTAGAATTAATCATGAAAGCATACAGCCCGGCTCTTAACCGTGCGCTCGGGATATATGTGCCGCTTATCGTGGTCAACTGCATAGTCCTGGGAAGAGCTGAAGCATTCGCCTCTAAACGAACCTTTGTGCATTCCTTTATGGATGCATTAGGAATGGGAATTGGATTCACGCTCGCCCTGATGATTATTTCCATAATCAGGGAATTCTTCGGCTTCGGGAAAATAATCAATTATCCCGTATCCTACAATTTTCATCCGGCGCTGGTAATAGGAATGCCCGCGGGAGCTTTACTTGTAATAGGATTGCTGCTCGGTTTTTTTAACCTTATCAAACAAAAAAAATAAATGGATCTCGGACAATTCCTTTCAATCTTTATTTCCTCGGTATTTATCTATAACGTTATACTCTCCCGTTTTTTAGGGCTTTGCTCTTTTATCGCTGTTTCTAAAGAAACAAAACCAGCTCTTTCCATGGGATTAGCGGTATTATTTGTAATATCCATGTCTTCAATCATCACGTGGCTTATTTATACGTACCTTCTTATACCATTTAACATTACATATTTACGTACTATCTCTTTTATTCTCGTTATCGCCGCATTCGTACAATTACTGGAAATTCTGATACGCAAGTTTACTCCCGGTTTATATAAAGTATTCGGGATTTATTTACCTTTGATTACGTGTAATTGCGCGGTATTCGGGGTAGCAGTTTTAAACTCCGATATGTTTTTTGTTAATAATAAAGCAGTTCCGGGCAGTTTTATTTATTCGCTCTTTCAGGGTATCTGCGTCAGTATCGGATACACCCTTGCAATGCTCCTTATGTCGGGAATACGGGAACGACTTGAATTGTGTAATATCCCCAAAAGCGTGAGAGAATTCCCCCTTGCTTTTGTAATAGCGTCTTTGATGGGGCTGGCTTTTATGGGATTCAACGGATTTAAATTCTAAGATGATTACCATTTTCATTCCCATTGCTATTCTTGGAAGTTTAGGGCTTTTATTTGGAGCGGGCTTAGCAATTGCCTCCCGGAAATTCGCAATTGAACAGGACCCCCGGCTGAATAAAATCAAAGAACTGCTTCCGGGCGCCAATTGCGGTGCATGCGGAAAACCCGGATGTGAAGGTCTCGCGGAAGCAATATTGAACGGAGAAGCCCTGCCTGATGAATGCAGAATCGCGGAAGAAAAAATACGGGAAGAAATAGCCGCGATCATG
>JAQUMS010000221.1 GCA_028717985.1 Candidatus Omnitrophota bacterium | reverse complement strand
GTACCGGCAGGGAAAAATCCCTCTTCAGACTTTGCGAGCTGATATTGATTATGGATTTGTTGAGGCTGTTACTACCTATGGTTTAATCGGAGTTAAAGTCTGGATTTACAAAGGAATGGTTCTTAAGGAAAAGAAACCGGTGAAAGTTGCTGCAGTTGAAGTTGCTCCGGTAGTCGAACAGGGAAACGAACAAAACACAGAAGCTGCGTAAATTACATAAGAGGATTATATGGCATTAATGCCGAGTAGAGTAAAATATCGCAAGTTACAAAAAATCAGCCTGAGAGGTGTAGCAACCCGCGGCGCAAGCCTTTCTTTTGGAGAATACGGTTTAAAATCACTGAATAACGGATGGATCAAGAATACCCAGATAGAAGCCGTTAGAGTCGTTTTGGCCCGTCAGCTTCATAAAGGCGGAAAATTATGGATCCGGGTTTTTCCCGATATCTCCGTTACCAAAAAACCTGCTGAAGTTCGCATGGGAAAGGGCATGGGGGATTTGGATCATTGGGGATGCGCGGTTAAAAGAGGAAAAATAATGTTTGAATTAGGCGGTGTTCCTGAAGAATATGCCCGGCTTTGTTTCAGGATGGTAGCGTATAAATTGCCGTTTAAAACAAAATTTGTAACCAGGGGACACAAATAATAGGCTTATGAAAAAAAACGATTTCAGCGCATTGACGGAAAAAGAACTTCAGGATAAAAGAAAAAGCCTCAAAGAGGAATTATTTAAATTAACCCAAAACCGTTTTGGCGGGCGCGTCGAACGGCCGCATTTATTTTCGTTGGTCAAAAAAGATATCGCCCGCGTCAACACATTATTGAAACAGAGGGAAGAAAAATAATGGGCAGAAAAAAGGAATTTAAGGGTGTGGTTTTAAGCAACAAAATGAAAAAAACGATCGTGGTCCGCGTAGACCGGATCAGCAAGCATCCGTTTTATAACAGGATGCAGAAACATTCCAGTAAATACAAGGTCCATGACGAGACAAACAGCGCGAACGTCGGTGATATAGTCTGGATCCAGGAAACAAGACCGTTATCGAAAGAAAAGAATTTTCGGTTAAAAGAGATTGTTAAAAAGGCCGAGACTGTTATTGAAATTAAAGATGAGGTGGCAGCATGATCCAAATGCGTTCAATATTAGACGTAGCTGATAACACCGGAGCCAAGCGTGTTTCTATGATTGGTGTCCTGGGCAAAAAGAACTGCCGTAACGCGGAAATAGGGGATATTATTAATGTGAACGTGAAAGAATCCGCTCCTGACGCCGCCGTAAAAAAGGGCGAGGTAGGGAAAGCGGTTGTTGTAAGAACAAGGAACGGAATCAGACGTTCTGATGGTTCAGTCTTACGTTTTGACCGGAACGCCGTTGTGTTTATTGATACTCAAAATAATCCAAAGGGCACTCGTGTTTTCGGCCCTGTTGCTAAGGAATTGCGCGAAAAGAATTTTACAAAAATAATTTCTTTGGCGCCGGAGGTTATTTAATATATGCTTAAACTTCGTAAAGGCGATACGGTACAGGTCATAAAAGGAAAAGATAAAGGGAAAAAGGGAAAGATTCTCCGCGTTCTTGCCACGGAGAAACGCGCTGTTGTCGAAGGCATCAATATGATGAAAAAACATATGCGCAGGACCCAGCAGGATAAGGGCGGGATCGTTTCAGTTGAACGTCCGATGAGTGTTGCAAATATTATGTTCCTCTGCAAAAATTGTTCCCGACCGGTACGAGTGGGTTTTAAACTGTTAAAAGATGAATCCAAAGTTCGGATGTGTAAACGGTGTAAGGAAGCGATATAACTATGAAACCACGTTTGATAGAAAAATATAGAAATGAAATAGTCCCGAAAATGATGCAAGAATTCGGCTTGAAGAGTCCAATGGCTGTTCCGCGGCTGGAAAAAATAGTCGTCAACATGGGGGTTGGAGAAGCAATTCAGGATATTAAAATTCTTGAAAAAGCGATGGACGAGCTCGGACAGATCACAGGCCAAAAGCCTATTATGCGCAGGGCCAAAAAAGCTATTTCTAATTTTAAAATCAAGGAAAATAATCCTGTAGGTTGTAAAGTAACTTTGCGCAAAGCAATTATGTATGAATTTTTCGACCGGCTTGTAAGTGTTGCTTTACCCCGTATCCGCGATTTCAGGGGCGTAAAACCCAATGCCTTTGATAAAGCAGGGAATTATACGCTTGGTTTAACTGAACAGACTATTTTTCCGGAGATTGAAAGTGACAGGGCGGGGAGTCGTACTCAGGGAATGGATATAACATTTGTGATTAAAAACTCGAAATCCGATGAAATGTCTCGGAGTTTACTGCGGCTGTTCGGCGTGCCGTTTCAGGTGAAGGAATAATATGGCTAAAACATCCCAGATAGTAAGATGGAAAAGGGCGCCAAAATTTTCTACTCAGAAATATAACCGATGCAACATTTGCGGCCGTTCCCGCGCGTATTTACGCAGGTTCGGTTTGTGCCGCATCTGCTTTCGTGAGTTAGCGTGGCAGGGAGCGATTCCAGGAGTTAAAAAAGCCAGTTGGTAAGTGTTGGGTGTAAAAACCTTATTATGGAGAAAAACGATGTCAAGAACTGATTTGATTGCTGATAATTTCACGATGATCCGCAACGCTATTATGGCGAAGAAAGAAAATGTCGATATTCCCGCATCTAATATGACGAAAGCAATACTTGATATTTTGAAGCGTGAAGATTATATTGATAATTTCAAGCTTATTGAAGACAAAAAGCAGGGGATTTTGCGTGTATATTTAAAATATTTAGGGAAGAAATCCGCGATTCGCAACATTCAGCGTGTTTCTCGCCCGGGGCTTAAGATGTATGTCCAAAGCAAAAAAGTTCCGGAGGTTTTACGCGGCAGGGGCCTTGCGATAGTTTCTACTTCTAAAGGCATCCTTACCGATAAAGAAGCGCGTGAACAGGGCGTAGGCGGCGAATTAATCGGATACATCTGGTAATAATAAACAATAAACGGAAAGATATATGTCTCGAATCGGAAAAAAACCAATTACAATTCCAAACGGTGTAAAAGTTGAAGTAAAAGGAAAGATTGTTTCCGTTGAAGGCCCGAAAGGAAAAGTCGATTTTCCTTTACATGAACGGATTTCAGCAGAAACCAAAGATATTCAGCTTATGGTAAAACGCATGTCCGATACAAAAGAAGACAAAGCGTTGCATGGTCTGTACAGAGCGCTGCTTGCAAACGTAATGAAAGGCGTTACTGAAGGGTACATGAAAGAGCTGGAAATTCAGGGAGTGGGATTTAAAGCGCAGGTTCAAGGGAATAATTTGAATATGAACCTCGGATTTTCTCATCCCGTTAATATTGCGGTCCCCGATGGGATCAAAGTAGAAACGCCTAAAGCCACATTTATTGTGATCAAAGGTATTGATAAGGAAAAAGTCGGTCAGCTTGCCGCGAATATCCGGT
>JAQUMS010000220.1 GCA_028717985.1 Candidatus Omnitrophota bacterium | reverse complement strand
CTTTTAGCGGAAAACGCCACAGTGGGACTGGAATTGCTCAAGAAAGCCGGCGGCGCCGACCTTGTTATTTCCGATAATCGTTTGCCCGACATGATAGGGATTGATTTTCTTGTAAAAGTCAGGCAGTTGTATCCGGACACAATACGGATACTTATTACCGGATACCCCGACCTTGATTCCGCTATCCACGCCATTAATAAAGGGCAGGTATATCGTTTTATTCCCAAACCATGGGAAAATGATGAGTTGAATTTGACTGTCAGGCAGGCCCTTGAGTACGCGGATATCCTGAGAGAAAACAGAATTTTGTTGAATATCGCCCGAAAACAGGCCGAATGGTTGAGGAGCATCAAAGATAAATATCAGGTAACCCAGGATGAGTTTGATAAAATGGGATTATACATAATAGAAGAAAAAAAAGTTTCGGAGACTTTGGACGAGTTTATTAAAAAATATTATCCTCCGAAATAGTGATGTTTTAAATTTTCTTTTATAATCAGAGGAAAATATGGAAGATCTGGAAAGCAAACTGGTTCAGGAAAAATTGGTGGGGCCGCTTGAGCTTGTTGCCGCGAAACAGGAAGCGACCAGATTCGGGAAATCCATATGGTCAGCGTTTGTCAAACTTGGTTACCTTAACGAAGAAGAAATAACTCTTTTTTTCTCGAATATCTGCGGTATTCCCTACCTGAACGTGATTGATTACCATATTAAACCGGAGGTCCTTAGATATTTGGACGAACAGTTTTGCCGTCAAAATATAATTATCCCGGTTTTTAAAGTCAAAAACACGTTGTTTATAGCTTTTAGTAACCCGTTAAATACGGGGCTTGTTGATGATTTGTCCAAAAGGTGTGGATGTGATATTGAACCGCTGGCCGCTTCAGCGAATTCAATTATCGAAGCCTTGAATTATTATTACGGCCCGGAGGACAGTGATTCTGACCTCCGGAGGTTCATTATTGAACAGAGCGCTTTACGCGGGTTGGCTTTCTGGCGGGAGTCGGAACGCCTCAGGCTGGAAATTCCGGTTTTAGTGTCGGTTACGGATAAAGATTTGACAATGCGTCATACTGTTCCTATTGAGGGAAAGACCTTAAATATTTCCCGGAATGGTTCGGCTATCGGGATTGTCGCGCCTTTGTTTTTACCTAAAGGCCTTTCTGTTTCTTTGGAATTTGATCCGCAGGCGGATTCTTCTTTTAAGGTTAACGGCGAAATTGTGCACGCGCACATGGAAAAGGGGATGAGATTCTTTTTGGGGATAAAATTCGCGGATATTTCCTCCAATTCCCTCGCGCAGTTACTGAGTATCGCTGAATCTCATAAATAATTTTTTTATCCGTTTTCGCAGAATGAAATGTTAATCAGATATATCGGCGGAGTAAACGGAGGAAGTCCCGTACATATACCTATCGTATACTCAAAAGATTCTATTATTTTTAAATGCATTTCATCATATGTATTGTTATTCTGCATATGATGAAATGCATTTTTTTTGTTGACAAACAGTGATTTACGGCTAAAATAATATCGAATAGTATTAAACGTAAGCAAAGATATTCAAATATATACAAATACATCTAAGATGAATAAAGAAAAGATTTTTACTGCTAACGAGGTTGCCCGGATATTAGGATTGTCTAAACAAACCTTATTCCGGTATGAGAAAAGAGGTATATTTCCTCGTTCCAGGAGAAATAGTATAAATCATTGGCGGCAATATACTGAAGCCGATGTTAAAAAGCTCAAAGACATTATAAGGGGGAGTATTGAATAATCTTTCAGTATTCCGTACTATTTTTTTATTGTGTGTGTTAAGCGCGGGATGCGGAGAACAAAATCCTTCGGTTATAACTTCTCAGAAGCTTGAATTTCCGGCGGAAGAAAAAGTTCCTTCGCCCCAGGAACGCGCGCAGTTGAATTTAATGCAGCAGAAACCCGCATCTCAGCCGGAAGTTAAAAATGAACAAAAAACGGAAGCAGAAGAACCCGCAGGCAGGATAAATCCGTTCCTTTCTCTTGATGAGGAGGAATATTTTTCCTCGACACAGGGGAGGCTGATGCTTAATAATGCTGAGGTCACCGCGATTTTCTATTCGCCTCCCGATAGTAAGGCGATTATCAACGGATATGTGGTGAAAAAAAATGATATGTTTGAAGGTAAAGAGGTCCTTGAGATAAACCCTGAAGATGTGGTCCTGAAAGACGCTCAGGGAGAATACATTGTACGGATGAGAAATATTAATTAATAATATAAAATTGCTGTGGACATTTATAGATTTAACGATAGAATAGTTTATGAATAAAGGAGAATCAGCCGTATAAAATATTTATGAGAGCACAAAGCCAAAAAACCGTACTCTATATTTTCCTCTTCAGCGTTTTTTTTGCCGACTTTATATTGGCAGACGCTCAAGAACCTCCTTCATCCCGGCAGGGGCAGGTTTCCGCTTCTCCATCGCAGCCTCCCGCTTCAGGCGCTTCGGGACAGCCTCAATCAGTGCCGCAGAATAACGGTCCGTCTTCTCCTCAGCAAAATCAACAGGTCCCGAATCAACAGTCTTCATCCTCTCAATCGGAACCGGCGTTATCGGCTCCTGTTATGGAAATCAACCGTCTTGATACGAAAGAACCATTGTATTCCATTGAATTGAGGGATGTCCCGTTATTGGATCTTTTTCGTGTGATCGCACATGATTATAAAATGAATATTCTCGTTGATAAAGATATTACCGGCACTATAACCGCAAGCCTCAATAATATTCCCATGGATGAAGCGCTTGAGGCTATTGCCGACATGAGTAATTTGACGATTGAAAAAAAAGGAAATATTATCAAAGTGGGACCGAATCTTATTACTAAAACTTTTCAGCTTAAATACGTTGAAGCTAAAAAATTATTGGGTGTCGGGTCTTCCGCGAATAACTCTGCTTCATCCTCATCATCAACTCAGTCAAGTGGATCAGCTTCTTTATCACGGCAGGAAAGCGGGGTATTTGATTTAATTTCAGACAAAGGAAAGATTTTGCTTGGAGACCAGCCGAATACCCTTACGATTGTTGATTCTCCGTCGTACGTTAAAAAAATCGAAGATTATTTGAAGGTTGTTGATCAGCCTATGGCGCGGCGAGTTTTTAAATTAAAATATTTGCGTGCCACCGATGTCGTGGGACAACCGGCAGCCTCATCAACATCTTCTTCCACAGGTACCACCGGTACTACTACCGGCTCAACCAGTTCCTCTGGGACATCCAGTAGTTCGTCGGGAGGGGGCTAAGAATGAAAAAGATTTTATGCATATTATTTTGTATCGGTATTGTTTCAACCGCATATGCTCAACAGCAGCAGGGTACTCCTAATCAGATTAGCGGTTCGATCAAAGGATTGATTTCTTCGGAAGGAAGAGTTTTGTTCGGAGACGAACCAAATTCTCTTGTTGTTATCGATTATCCCGAAAATCTGGACAGGGTATCCGAATATCTTACCTCTATTGAT
>JAQUMS010000219.1 GCA_028717985.1 Candidatus Omnitrophota bacterium | reverse complement strand
TATCCGCATAACGAGGAAATTTCTGAATGAATATCTTGGTTCCATCAGGCTTGACCCGTATTTTAAGCTTCTTGTAAATTTTATCCGGCACCGGGAAATCCGGGCATATATTATAAGCGATAACTTCGATTATTTCCTCAAGACTGTTTTAAAGCAAAATAACGTTAATCATTTTAAAGCTTTTTGTAATGCCATCCGCATTAAAAATCGCACGTTTTTTCCGAGTTTTCCTTTTTCCAACGATTCCTGCGGTTTGTGCGGGCACTGCAAGAAAAGGACTCTTCTGGGGCGTCTTCACCATGATGATTTTTGCATTTATATCGGCGACGGGCGTTCTGATATCTGTCCTTCCCGGTCGGCGCAAATAGTATTTGCAAAAGACGAACTGCTGCGTTATTATAATGCACATAAATTACCGTGTATTCCGTTTAAAAATTTGAACACAGTGTACGCATTTTTAAAAAGGAGATTGAAATGAATTCGAAAAGTACCATAAATCCGAATGATGCTTCGGATTTGTTGATAGAAGAGGAATTGCTTGAGATGGAAAGCCGATATTGTTCGTGGGGTGATACGGTCCATTATTCAGCCCGCCCCAGAATATTCACCCGCGCTGAAGGGAGTTATCTTTTTGATAAGGAAGGGACGCCTTTTCTTGATCTCCAGATGCTTTATTCCGCGGTTAATTTCGGCTATAAAAACAAAAGATTAAATAACGTAATGAAGAAACAGCTTGATACGTTGCCTCAGCTTGCCTGTCAGTATTTGCATGAGGAAAAAATACATCTTGCCGCTAAACTTTGCCGGAAAAACGAACTTGCCTTTGAAGAAGAGGGCAGGGTACATTTTAATGTCGGAGGGTCTTCCGCGGTTGAAGATTCCCTGAAACTTGTAAGAAATCATACAGGGAAAAACCTTATTTTCGCTTTTATGGGGGGGTATCACGGAAGGACTCTTGCAGTTTCCGCGATTACATCCAGTTACCGGTATAGGGAACGTTACGGGCATTTCGGAGACAGGGCGTTTTTTATTCCTTTTCCGTATTGTTTTCGCTGCCCCTATGATAAGAAAAAGGATTTCTGTAACCTTTTTTGCCTGAAACAGTTTGAACGCTTGTTTGAAACGGAATATTATTCTGTTATTAACAAAAAGAACAACAGTTGTGAATTCGGCGCTTTTTTTATCGAAGCAGTTCAGGGGACGGGTGGTTATCTTGTTCCTCCCCAGGAATATTTTGCCGGCCTGAAAGAAATTCTTGAACGCCATAAAATTCTGCTGGTTGATGATGAAATCCAGATGGGCTTTTACCGGACCGGGAAATTCTGGGCCATTGAGCATTTTAATGTTGCCCCGGATATTATTGTTTTTGGGAAATCGCTTACTAATGGGTTAAATCCGTTATCCGGAGTGTGGGCAAAGGAACAGTTAATTTCTCCCCATGTGTTTCCTCCCGGTTCAACACATGCGACATTTTCTTCAAATCCTCTTGGGACAACTGTCGGGCTTGAGGTTTTGAAATTGATAGAAGAGTCAAACTTTGCCAAGGAGATTCCCGAGAAGGGCCAATATTTTATTTCACGATTGAGGGCTTTACAGAAAAAATATCCTCAAATAGGCGATGTGGATGGTTTGGGTCTGGCTTTGCGCATAGAAATGTGCCAAAAAGACGGTTATACGCCTAATAAAGAGTTGACCGATTCTATAGCCGAGATTGGGTTATGCGGGAATCTGAGCGCGGGAGGGAAAAAACAAGGCCTCGTGCTTGATGTCGGAGGGTATTACAAAAACGTGTTTACTCTTGCACCATCATTTTATGTGACTAAAAAAGAGATTGATATCGGAGTTGAACTTTTTGAAGAAGCTTTGATTAAAGCTTTAAAAAAATAGATTACCGCTTGATTATATATTCATGTTAAGACCGTATATTCGTGTTCTTGATTTTGACGCGAGCGTTGTATTACAGCAAAATCTGATAAGCCGCTATAATGCGGAAATAATTTCCCTTCAGGATGTCGGTCCCCGGGCGCGGTTGTGGCTTGACGCGGCCGCACAAGAAGAGATCGAGAAAAAGCTCGGGGTTGCTTCCCGTTCCGCCGTTACTTTCCTCGGTTCCGGCGATTTTCATCATATTAGCAGTTTACTCCTTGGCCGTTTTGAAGAACCTCTGACCCTTATTGTCTTTGATTTTCATCCTGATTGGGATATTTTGCCTCCACGCTTGGGCTGTGGTTCGTGGGTAAACCGCGCCCTGGAAAAAAAGAACGTTTTGAAATGTATTTTGACCGGAATTTCCTCTGAGGATATTTCCACGGGGTATATCCAAACAGGCAATCTTAAATCCTTCCGCAATAACAGGGTTGAGCTGTACACGTATTCTCATAAGCCCACTGTTACTTTGTTTAAAACAGTTCCTCCCTCGGAATGCTGCGTTTCCCGCGGAAAGTTTTTTTTAAAAAAAATCTTCTGGAACGAATTGCGGGAAAAAAATATCCCTGCTTTCTTCGCAGGGTTGATGAAGAGCCTGCCGTCGCGTACCGTGTATGTTTCAATAGATAAAGATTGCCTTAAGAACGAATACGCGATTACGAATTGGGAAGAGGGAAAGCTGACGCTTGAACAGTTGATCGTTATGCTTAAGGTGATCAGGCAGAATTGCGATATTATTGGCGCGGATATTACGGGGGATTTTTCTCCCGTTTCCGTGCACGGGTCGCTTAAAAAAATACTGATTAGCCTTGACCATCCTAAAGGCGTCCATCCTGAAATATTATCTTCCGCGTATGTGAGGGGAATAAACGAAAAAACTAATCTCGCGCTTGTATCCGCCCTGCTGGAATAATCCTTGTTATTCAGCTTTCCGTATGTATTGGTCGAAATTTTCCGGTTTCATGACAGAGGAAATAATTTTAAGAAGTGAGTTTACGCACGGGTTATAGTGTTTTAAAAAAGCATACAAGGGGATACAGGATCCTCCCAGCCTGATCTTTGGTTCATAATCCGTTTGCCCCACTTGGTAATTCCTGATTTTTTTGGCAATGCACCACGAAATATTAAAATACCAGCTGTAATAATAAAGATTGTATTCATGCGCGACACGGTAATCAAAACCGATAAATTTATCTATAAGCGTATCGTTATGCCGGAAACAGAGGTTGAACGCGGATAGGACGCCTTTTATATAATAGAGGAAAAAGAGCGCGTCGGGTTCTGTTTGCCGCGAGCAGGATATGAAAAATTCCGGGGTCAGTTTTTCAAAACGGGTTGTTCCTGCCTCCAGCGTATTGCTGTAAAGATGATAAATTTCATCGATGCATCCCGAGATGTCAGTTTTTACTTCCACGTGAAGGTCTCCCCTTGATTCAGTTTCTTTTAACTTTCGTTTTAAGTTTTTTCTGGTTGACGAACCGAGATTTTTTAAATATTCGTCTGCGGAGGTAAGGGGAGATTGACGTTCACGGTTGGGAAGCTTTTGACTTCAAAAAAACCGTGTTTTGCCGGCAGGGACGAGAGCATGTGCTTGTCT
>JAQUMS010000218.1 GCA_028717985.1 Candidatus Omnitrophota bacterium | reverse complement strand
TTATCAAAGAAAGCCCGCGCATCGTATAAAGGCTGCCAGAAGGCGTTCCCCCTCACCAGGTACGACACTGAAATCATCGCGTCACCGGATTTAACGGCCTGAACATCAACCACAATAGACCGTTTAATTTTCTCGGAAAAACCGGAAATCTGCGCCAATTCTTTCTGCAGAGCGTCTATTTTTACCCTCAGTTCCCTTATTTTTACTTCATTTTCCATAACAGCGGCATAATTACTTTTAAGCCTGCTGTCGAGAAAAACAAGGATATCATCCAATTCTTTGGATGTCGGGACTTTTGTTATCAGATCCTTCGGGATCTGTCCGGAAGAAAACAGCCTGAGTGAATCAAGAAAACTTTTCTCTTCCATCAGAAGATTAATCTGATTCTGAAACGACCGCATTTCATCGTTCAGCTTTTGAATCTCTAATTTCAGCTGCTTTATTTTTTCGGACGGGTCATCTTTCAGAAATTCTTTTTTGACCTGGGCGCCAAACAGCTTTAGCGATGAGTTGTTCCCGGAAGAAACCCTCAAAGAATTATCGTCAATATCGGGAATTATATCGGAAAAAATAATGCTGTATTCACCGGGAGCCAGTTTAACTTCCGCGTTTCTTGTAACCAAAACCGAATCAGGATACACGGTAACGCTGGTGATCGTGGATTGAGCTTCAATTACGCTTGCGGAAAACGAAGTTTGCGAAATAGAACAAACGGCTACACATACCAGTAACGCGGTAAATACAGTCCTCATCTCGTCCTCCTTAATGAACAGACAACTTACGGAACTAGTGGACGTAAGTTGTAGTACGCCATTGTTTCTTTGGCGGACGTCTGTGAATTAATCCCGAAAGCTACACGTAGATTTGGAACAAATCTACGTAGTGCTTTGCTTTTGGGATATTCCTTAAGTTTAACCATCTATTCATGCCCTCGCAGAGATTTTCGGAATGATAACGCAAGGAGTATTCTTTAACAAACTCCGAAAGCTACACGTAGATTTGGAACAAATCTACGTAGTGCTTTGCTTTTGGGATATTCCTTACAGTATTTAACGATTATGTCCCCATCTCCCAGCTTGAAAGATATTTTTTCTGTTCAGGCGTCAATGTATCGATTTTAATCCCCATGGATTTCAATTTTAACGCGGCAATATTCAAATCAATATCCTCGGGAACCTTGTAAACATCATTTGACATTCCCTTCCTGTTCTTAACGATATATTCAGCACCAAGGGCCTGATTAGCAAACGACATATCCATAACCTGGGCAGGATGACCTTCAGCTGCAGCCAAATTAATAAGCCTTCCTTCGGCAAGAAGATAAATTCTCCGGCCGTTGGACAATACATACTCTTCGGTAAAATCACGGATAGTACGTTTGCTCTTGCTTATTTTTTCCAAAGCTTCGATGTCCAGTTCCACGTTAAAATGCCCTGAATTGGCAACAACGGCTCCGTCTTTCATGACCGCGAAATGCTCTTTACGAATAACGTGAATATCCCCTGTGATCGTCACAAACACATCGCCGATTTTCGCGGCTTCCGCAATGGGCATCAATTCAAAACCATCCATAGTCGCTTCCAAAGCTTTAAGCGGGTCAACTTCTATGACAACAACTCTCGCACCCATGCCGCGAGCCCTCATAGCCGTCCCTTTACCGCACCAGCCGTAACCACACACGACGAAAACAGAACCTGCGAGCAATTTATTAGTAGCGCGGGTGATACCATCAAGCGTCGATTGTCCGGTACCATACCTGTTATCAAATAGATGCTTTGTCTGCGCGTCATTAACTGCGATAATCGGATACCCGAGTTTACCTTGTTGCGCCATAGCGCGCAATCTAATCACACCGGTAGTAGTCTCCTCTGTCCCGCCGATAATATCCTCAAGCCGGTACAATTCAGGATTCTGATGGATCGTAGAAACAAGGTCAGCGCCATCATCCATAGTAATAGCAGGACGGACACTTAATACGGATTTTATATGTGAATAATACGTTTTTGTATCCTCGCCTTTAATGGCAAAAACCGATATTTTCAGGTCTTTAACCAAAGATGCCGCCACATCATCCTGAGTTGACAGGGGATTTGAAGCACACAATAAAATCTCGGCTCCGCCGGCCTTTAAAACTTCCATCAATACCGCGGTCTCCGTGGTTACATGAAGACAACACGCCGCTTTTATCCCGGCAAACGGTTTTTCTTTTTTAAAACGTTCCGCAATCAACCCAAGAACAGGCATACTATTCCTCGCCCACTCAATCCTCAACGCGCCTTTCTTGGCCAACGCAAGATCTTTAACATCATATTTCATGTGCACTCCTTAAATTTTTCCGACGCAGTCGAAAAATTTAACCCCGAAAGCTACAAGTAGATTTGGAACAAATCTACGCAGTGTATTGCTTTTGGGGTATTCCTTAACAACGCCGGCAGTTACAAGCAGATTTCACCAGAAATCTGCGCAGTGTTTAACTGCCGGAGAAACTACTTCCTTAATGAGCAGACACGTTATGGAATGTAATGAACATAACGTGTAGCCCGCCAATGATTTTTTGGCGAGGCGTCTGCGAATTAATCCCGGAAGCCACAAGTAGATTTGGAACAAATCTACGCAGTATATTGCTTTCGGGATATTCTTAAATGAGCACGTGACTTATGGAACAAGTGAGCATAAGTCACTGCCTGCCGTAGGCAGGGAATTAATCCCGGAAGCCACAAGTAGATTTAGAACAAATCTACACACATGCGCCTTCTTTTAAGACATGGTTTATCCGTCTTTTATATTTTCTTTCCCGCGGCTTTTTTCAAAACCTGTGCCTTATCCGTGCTTTCCCAAACGAATTCCGGTTCGGTCCTTCCAAAATGGCCATACGCGGCTGTTTTACGGTAAATAGGACGCAACAAATCCAGTTGTTTAATCATACCGGTTGGAGTCAGATCGAAATTATCCCGGATAAGTTTTACGAATTCTGCCTCAGAAAGTTTTCCGGTTTCATAGGTATCAACCATAACAGCCAAAGGCTCCGCCCTGCCGATAACATATGCCAAATGAATAAGGCATTTTTCAGCAAGACCGGCGGCAACTATATTTTTTGCCACATACCGTGCCATATATGCCGCGGAACGGTCAACTTTAGTCGGATCTTTTCCGGAAAAAGCGCCGCCGCCTGAAGCGACCATGCCGCCGTATGTATCAACAACTATTTTTCTCCCTGTCATACCTGTATCGGACTGCGGACCGCCGATAACAAACTTTCCGGTTTCATTAATAAAGAATTTTGTGTCTTTATCCATGTAATCCTTAAGCACCGGTTTAGCAATAATATCAATAAGTTCCTGACGCGCAGCTTTGGTGATTTTCTCTTTAGTAGAATCAAGTATTTCTTCCGTATGCTGAGACGCAAGAACACAACAATCAACTCTTTTCGGCTGGCCGTCATGATATTCCACCGTAACCTGGGATTTTCCGTCAGGGCCAAGATACTTCAGCAATCCTTTTTTCCTTGCTTCCGACAACCGCCTTGATAATTT
>JAQUMS010000217.1 GCA_028717985.1 Candidatus Omnitrophota bacterium | reverse complement strand
TCGATATGGTTCAAAATTTTAAAACCTTCCGCTTTCTTCCCGGACTGCATGGTAGTCACGCCGATAATTCCGACGGAAATTCCGTCTATTTTTTTAATGATAAACGGTTTAATAATATCCCGGTCCCGCTCAGGGAACACATTACAGCTCAAAACAGGAAGCTTCGTTTCCGCCAAAGAATCAATCAGGAATTTTTTCCCGAAATTAAACTCGTCATCGGCAAGAGCCAAGGCGTCGTACTTCATAACCTCAAGCCCTTTCAGTGTTATGCGCGTGCGCTCCTTGTCAAGAGATTCATTCTGGGAGTATTCATCCATCACTCCGCCGCCGAAAAACGCTCCGGAATCAAGCAGGAGAACATTCTTATGTTTATTCCTTAATTCTTTAACCAGTGACGCTCTCCGCGCTATACCGCCATCGGGCTCGATAGGACAACCGCAATGGTATATCATCCCATGAGTATCCCCGGTATAAAGCAGAACAATTTCTTCCGCGTAAACACCACATTGTTTCCCCGAAAAAAGGATTGCCGAACTTAAAATAAAACATGATACAAATCCGCGCATTAGATTTTTCATATTCATTTTATAGTTTAATCACTTTCACGGCCAAGATATTTTCCAGATTTTTAATTTTCTCGACAATCCCGGCAGAAACAGGGCTGTCCACGTTTAAAATACTCACGGCTTCCCCTCCGAGAGATTTACGCCCGAATGTCATGCCGGCAATATTGATCGAATGTTGCCCCAGAAGTGTCCCCAAATTCCCGATAATCCCCGGCTTATCCCAATTCCGGATCGCGAGCATATCCCCCGCGGGCGTCGCTTCCACATAACAATCGTTAAGTTTAACGATCCGCGGCTGTTTATTAGCCGATAAAGTCCCCGAAACATTCCTGACCTCTTTATCTGTTTTTATTTCCAGCTGGATCAACGTCACAAATTCGCCTTCTTTCGGAGATTTACTTTCTTTAATAGTGATCCCCCGTTCCCTCGCAAGGCTGATCGCGTTAACAAAATTCACGGTTTCCTTCAGTATAGGATCAAGAAGACCCTTCACAAGAGCCATCGTTAACGGAGACAGGTCATACCGGATAATTTCACCGCTGTAAACAATATTTAATTCCTGGTACCTGCCTTCGGTAATTTGCCCGATAAATTTTCCCAGTTTCTCGGAAAGATTCATATACGGTTCAAGGAATTTATAGACCTCTCCTTCGAGAGAAGGATAATTCGCGGCGTTACGGATCCCCCTCCCCAATAAAGCATCACGGACGATTTCCGCGACCTCGATAGAAACATTAATCTGAGCTTCTTCGGTGGACGCGCCCAAATGAGGAGTAGTGACAATTGTATCGTATTTTATAAATTCATTTTCGGCGGGAAGCGGTTCTTTTTCAAATACATCAATCGCCGCGCCGGCGACTTTGCCCTCTTGTATTGCTTCGACCAAAGCCTTCTCATCGATAATTCCGCCGCGGGCGCAATTGACTATACGCACGCCTTTTTTCATGACGGCGAACTCATTTTTTGAAATCATATGCTTTGTATCCTCTGTCAACGGCGTATGTACGGTAATAAAATCCGCGTTTTTCAACAAATCCATGAGTTCCGAGACTTCTATTCCAAGGCTCTCCGCAACTTCTCGCGAGAGATACGGATCAAACGCAAGGATCCTCATTCCAAAAGAAAATGCCCGTTTGGCCACCTCTTTACCGATCCTGCCGAAACCAACAATACCCAGTGTTTTACCGTACAACTCCACTCCCATGAATTTCGAACGTTTCCATTCGCCTTTTTTCATCGAAGCGCACGCCTGAGGAATGCTTCTGGCCATTGCCATAAGCATACTAACCGTATGTTCAGCGGTAGAAATGGTATTTCCCGCAGGAGTATTCATGACGATAATACCTTTTTGCGTAGCAGGCTCTAATTCAACGTTATCAAGTCCGACGCCGGCCCTACCGATCACCCTCAATTTCTTTGCGGCCTCAATCACATCCCGGGTAACTTTGGTAGCGCTTCGGACAATAAGAGCGTCACAATCCGCTATCGCGGCTTTTAACTGATCAGGTTTCAAATCAGTTTTGACCTCAACCTGAAATTCTTTTTCGTCCTGTAAAATTTTCAGCCCCTCAGCCGCCAAAGGATCACTCACCAGTATTTTAATCATCTCACTCCTCATTTCTCCATTTCTACGTTCTATTTTTTGTTTATTTCATGAATACTTCTTCTGCCGCTTTAACACCGCTTCCCAAAGGAAACGCATACCCCAATTGGGAAAGAACTTTTTCCAGACAGGATATTCCGGTTATAATATCGAATTCCTCAATAAATCCCATATGGGCGATCCTGACAAGTTTTCCTTTAATTGCATCCTGGCCGCCGGCAATAGTAACTCCGTAGGTATCCCTCATAATTTTTACCAGTTTTTCTCCGTCGATCCCCTGAGGAACGCATACCGCGGTTACAACGTCGGATCCGGCATCGGGAGCAAATAACTTTAAACCAAGAGCTTTCATCGCCGCCCTGACAGCCTCCGCCATTTTCTTATGCCGGGCAAAAACTTTTTCCAATGTGTCTTCCTTCATCATCCGCAAAGCTTCATTTAAAGCGATCACCAAGGTAATTGCGGGAGTAAAAGGAGTATCCGTCTTTTCAATAGCTTTTTTTGCCTTGCGTAAATCAAAATAATACCGGGGGCTTTTTGAACTCTCGACACACTTCCACGCTTTAGAGCTGATGGAAATAAAACCAAGACCGGGCGGCAACATAAGCCCTTTTTGAGACCCGGAGACCACCACGTCGCAATGCCACGCATCGGTTTTAAGAGGAATAGCCCCTAATCCGCTGATAGCATCAACCACCAAAACAGCTGAGCTGTTTTTAACAACAGCGCCTATAGCCTCCATATCATGTGAGACCCCTGTGGAAGTCTCGCACAATGTCGTGAATACGGCCTTGACCGAATCCCCGTGCGCTTTCAATTTAGCGGCAATATCCGCGGGATTGACCGACTTGCCCCATTCCACGGAAAGGACATCGCAGATAATTCCGGCTGCTTTACAAATCTCCGTCCACCGTTCCCCGAACTTTCCGCTTTCAACAATAATCACGGTATCCCCCGGAGACAAAAGATTAGTCACTGCCGCTTCCATAGCCCCGGTTCCCGATGAACAAAGGATAAAAACATCATTGGTAGTCTGAAATACATATTTCAAACCTTCCGTCGCTTCTTTTAAAATAGCCTGAAACTGCGGGGTCCTGTGATGAATAATCGGACGAGCCATTGCTTCACAAACTGATGGAGGCAAAGGCGTGGGGCCGGGAGTTAAAAGATAATTTTTTCTCATTCAAACCCTCCTTAAATTTTCCGACGATAGTCGGAGAATTTAACCCCGCAGCTTATTTCGAAAATATCGTAGAGATTTTCGAAATGATTAAGCAAGGGGTAGTTATTATTAATCCCGAAGCTTATCCCCTAAAAATGTCGCAGAGATTTTTAGGATGTATACGCAAGGGATATATTATCTATTATA
>JAQUMS010000216.1 GCA_028717985.1 Candidatus Omnitrophota bacterium | reverse complement strand
CGGGCCCCGATTGCGCGTAAAATACCGATATCCCGAATCTTACTCATTACCGACATAATCAGGGTGCTGACAATCCCAAAAGCGGCAACTACCGTAGTCATAGTCACTACGATAAACATAACTATTTTTTCCAGTTTCAGGGCGTTCAGAAAACTGCGGTTAGAATCAATCCAGGTCATCGCGTCAAAAAATCCGGTGCCGCCTAATTTCGCATAGATATCTTCTTTTACAGCCTCCACTTTATACACATCATCTGTCTTAACGGCTATACCGCTGACAGTTTCCCCCATCCTGAAAAAATCCTGGGCGCCTTTCATGCTGGTCAAAACCAGGCCGGAATCATACAAATACATCCCGCTGTTAAAGATACCCTTGACTTTAAAATCAAGCGGCGTCAAAGTGGCAGGAGACACTAATTTAACGGTATCCCCTATTTTAAGCCCCAGTTTGACCGCGAGTTCTTCTCCGACAATTATCTCCGCGCCGGCAATATCAAATGTCCCTTTTTTAATATATTCTTTAAACCGGGTTACGGACTGCTGCGATTTCGGGTCAATGCCCCGCATTTCCATCCCAATAATCTGGGTGCCGATCTTCATGAACGCCTGCCCGGCTATATACGGAGCGCTGGCTTTCACGTGAGGAAGTTTATTCACCTTCTCCATAAGAGCCTGGGGATTCCGATATCCGTCATAAAATTGCATCGTTATATCGGCATTGGCCCCTATTAACTTATCCTGCAGATAACGGTCGAAACCGCTCATTACCGCGATAACCACAATGAGAACCGCAACGCCGATTGCGATCCCAACCATGGAAATCAAACCGGTCAATGAAATTATCCGTTCTTTTTTACCGCTTTTCAAATAACGCTGGCTGAGCCAAAATTCGCATATCATAACAGGCTATTCCTGGGGCCGTAAAAGGGGAAATAAAATAACATCCCGGATTGACGCCTGTTGAGTCAAGACCATAACCAACCTGTCGATTCCAATGCCTAAACCTCCCGCCGGAGGCATACCGTGTTCCAGCGCCAAAACATATCCGTCGTCAATCGTCTTGTTTCCCGTTTCATTGGTTTCTTTTAATTCCTCTTCAAACCGTCTCTTCTGTTCCACCGGATCATTCAATTCCGAATACGCATTGGCTACTTCCATTCCTGCGATATATAATTCAAAACGCTCGGAAATAAGGGGATTATCTTTTTTCGTTTTGGCTAATGGGCATAAACTGGTGTAATAATCCGTAATGAACGCGGGATTCATGGCCATCCCCTGTTCAAGAATGTCCTCTATTATCTTGTTGATCTGTGAACGGGTCAGCTTTGTGTTTTCCTTGGCAAAACCCCGTTGCTGTAATTTCTCAAGCATTACGTGAGCATTATCGGAGGGTTCAATACCGAATTTTTCTTGTACCAGTTCCGCGAATGAAAATCGTTTCCACGGAGGG
Organism: Candidatus Omnitrophota bacterium; assembly: GCA_028717985.1. Classification (GTDB taxonomy): domain Bacteria; phylum Omnitrophota; class Gorgyraeia; order Gygaellales; family Profunditerraquicolaceae; genus STD1-16. The sequence goes on along the minus strand of JAQUMS010000216.1, from coordinate 2,098 downwards.
GTCAAATCAATACTCTTTCCATGATATTCAAATGTCAAAGTCCCCAGCACTTCCTGAGCCGCATGCACGATAATATCCTGGCACAACTCCATCATGGTTTCACAATTCCCGTATGCCTGATACACCTCCAGCATTGTGAATTCAGGATTATGTTTAATGGATACCCCTTCGTTGCGAAAACTGCGGTTTATTTCATACACTTTATCCATTCCGCCCACCAGGAGCATCTTCAGATATAATTCAGGCGCTATGCGCAAAAACAAATCAATATCATATTCATTATGATGTGTTTTAAAAGGCCTGCCTGCCGCGCCTCCGGGGATAACATGCATCATAGGGGTTTCGACTTCATTGAACCCCTTTGAATCAAGACGGTTTCTTACGGATTTAATAATTTTGGAACGAAGCGCGAAAACCTTTGAAACTTCTTCGTTTGAAATTAAATCGAGATATCTCTGCCGATACCGGATTTCTACGTCTTTAAGTCCATGCCACTTTTCTGGAAGCGGCCTGAGAGATTTCGAAAGAAGGGTTAAAGACTCCGTTTTAATAGTCGGCTCTCCGGTATGTGTCTTAAAAAGTTCTCCTTTGACTCCTATAATATCAGCGACATCCAGGTTTTCCAAAAGGACCACCCCATCCTGACCAATAAGGTCGGCCTTAACGTAAAGCTGTATTTTACCGGATGAATCACGAATATCAAAAAAAGTAACTTTTCCGTGAGAACGCTTAGCCGTAATTCTTCCGCTTATACTAACTTTCCTGCCCTCCTGAAAATCAGCAATTAACGTGCCGATTTCTTCGCGGCCCGGATCAGGAGCAGGATAAAGCTCTATGCCTTTTTCTTTCAATACGTTACGTTTTTCCGCTCTTTGCTCGATTATCTCGTTTAACTCCATAAGCCCTTCCTTGAACAACCCGGACAAAATCCGGGATTTCTTGTTATGTTGTATTATAATTATTTTTACTGGATGCGGGTTTTTTTTATTTACTCATTATATAGTAGAATACTTCCGATGTCAAATTATAAAAGCTATGGATCAAGCCACACATAAAAATACGTAAATTGTTATAAAAAAACAAGTTGCATTATTTATACAGCCGGGGTTTTCACGTTATGGACCATTCATCAGCCCAAAGAAGAAAGAGGATTGCAAGGATGGCACGAGAGAAACAATTCTTACGGATAAGGTTGAATTATTTGAACAACCCCACAGGACAGGGATTGATTTTATCTTCTGTGATATCGGAAAGCATAAACGCATCTTTAATATGAAACGGACCTACAGCCTGCCGCTCAATCTGAGAAACACACCCCACCGTATCAAGATGAACAGCGATATCTTCGGCAAGTGTCCGTATATACGTTCCCCGGGAACACGTAACCTGAAATTGTATATCCGGTAATGCGAGTTTAAGGATTTTAAGGTCTTTAATGATAATAGAGCGCGGTTTACGCTGGACTTCTTTTCCTTTTCGAGCCAAGGAATACAGTCTTTTCCCGCGGAATTTTAACGCCGAGACCATGGGGGGTATCTGCTCTTTTTTACCTATAAAACCAGCCGCTGCCGTGCGGATTTTATCTTCATTCACGTGGCTGAAATCTTTTTCTTCAATCACGGCTCCCTCCACATCCCCGCTCTCGGTCCGTTTACCGAGACTAAGAGTCGCCACATATTCTTTATCAAGCCCCAGAAACGAATCAAACAATTTCGTACACCTGCCTATAAGAATAATCAAAACACCGGTAGCCATAGGGTCAAGTGTCCCCGCATGCCCCACTTGTTTTATATGAAATTGCCGGCGGACATAATCAACGACGTCATGCGACGTAATACCTTTGGGTTTATTGACAACTAAAATTCCGTCTTTCATTTATATAACTGTTAAGCTCATAAGCTCTTAGCTCTTTGGTCTTGGCTCTTAGTAAAAACGATCTCGTTGCTTTTTCTAAGAACTAAGAGCCAAGAGCTAAATATATTTCTGTTCTTTCAAATAACCCGCATAATCCTTTACCGCGTCCTCAAGAGAAAGGAATTTGTGCATGCATCCTGCTTTGCGTAATTTGGAAAGGTCAGCCTCAGTAAAATACTGGTAT
>JAQUMS010000215.1 GCA_028717985.1 Candidatus Omnitrophota bacterium | reverse complement strand
TCTTCTTCTTCGGCGCGCGATACTAAATTGACGGCTATGTCCGCAGGCAGTTATACACAGGCAACAGTTGATAATCCTTTATTGGGCAACGAAATCGACGGTTTCAATAAGCAGCATCCTAATGAAATCTTGCCTTCAGGTTTACCCGTTGTGATATCTTCGGATACAAAAATATCGCCTACTCAGGTTAATCGTGATGATATCCCGGTTAAAGGAGGTTTTGTGGCACGATCCGGGGCTTGGCTTAATTTAGCGGAAACCTCAGAACGTGTTGAGCTTCTTGTTCGTGCGGATAAAGTTGAAAGTAAATCCCCTGTAAGCATGAGTTCTCTTTCCAGCCCTACCTTCAGGACTATCGCGTGGGTTCGTCCGTCGTGTTCCGGCATTGATGTTTCTGAGCCACTTAATCTGCAGGCAGATAATAATGATAAGTTTGCGTATCGAGGGAACGTGCAAATAGCGACTGCTACCGGAACTGTCACCTTGAATGATGTTGTTGTTCGTGATCAGGGGGTACTTCCATCGTTACGGGAAGTAGCGGCTGTTACCGGATCTGATACATTGAACAAAGCTGCGGTAGAGGCGCAGGATGCGCTTGGAATCAAGACTGTACGTTTTCCGGCGGCTTTTGTTGAAGATATTGTGAGGACCTATACACCTCAATGGGATGTGAGTAAAGAAGATATATTTATTAAAGTAACACAGCAGGATGCAACGCCGGCTTTAGTGCGTTACTCGGATATATCGTTAGAACCGGGTGAGAGCCGATCAGCCGTAAAGAATGGGAATACACAATTATACGTCCCATCGGATAAAATTATTAACGAAGAAAGCGCGTTTTACGATGAATACGGGTTTCCTCCTTTAAGCTTGATCGGAAATAGTAAGCTTAGTAACACGCAGGTCGATCAAATAATATTGCACTTTGGTAATTAGTCCCGGTTTCCAGTTTCTTATGTTTTGAATAGGCGGTTGACCCATGGGGGCCATACAAATCATGGCTCCCATGGTAGGTAATACCCTATAAAGAATAAGGTTACATTCCAGCGTTAAAGCCATCCGGAATAAGTTGACAAACCTTTCCCGGTATGATAAAGTAACCTAACTATGAAACGGTTACTTTGTATCTTCACACTCGGTATTTTCCTCTGTACGGCTTCAAATTCGTTTGCGTATTGGATTTGGACTCCTAAAACAGGTAAGTTCATCAATCCTAAAACCGCCGTCAAACCTACTCCTAAAGAACAATTTGATTTCGCGAAAAGCTTTTTTGACGCTAAAAAATATAAAGAAGCCTCTCAGGAATTCAAAAAATTGATTAATACGTATCCCAAGTCGTTTGAGGCGTCTGAGTCTCAGTATTATCTTGGGCGTATTTTCGAAGAGGATGGTAGTTTATATGAAGCGTACCGGGCATATCAAAAGGTGATTGACACGTATCCTTTTTCCGAACGTATTGCCGAAATTATTGAACGGGAGTATAAGATCGGCGAAGAGTTTATGACCGGGCAAAAACGCAAGGCGATGGGAGTCCCGTTGCCGGTCGATAATCCCGCTATCGAAATATTCAAGAAAGTAGTGGATAATTCCACCTACGGCCCATACGCTTCCAAGTCTCAATATAAATTGGGCCTTGTATTAAAGAGCCTGGGTAGATTCTATGAGGCCGAAGACGCTTTTAACAAAATAATCTCCAGCTATCCGGACAGCGAATGGTCGGCCGCGGCGAAATACCAGATCGCTTTATGTAAAGCCAATATGGCCAAGGGGTCTGATTACGAACAGGAATCCACGAAAGAAGCAAAAGAGAAGTTTGAAGAGATCGTTCGGGAGCATCCCGATGCCGTTTTGTCGCGCGAAGCGGAAAAAAATATTGAACAACTGCGGGAAAAAGAGGCAGAAAGTAATTACACCATAGCGCGTTTTTACGAAAAACAAAAAGATTATACTGCCGCGAAAGTGTATTACGAAGAAATTGTCAACCAGTATGCCGGTACTTCATGGGGAGCGAAGGCTGCGGAACGATTAAAGATCCTGGAGCGTAAGAAATGAAAATACGTTTTAATCATACAATAATATTGTGTATTATGATGGTGTGCGCTTCCGGTTCTTTTTTTTCGGGGTGCGGGTATACTACCCGGTCTATGCTGCATACGGAATACAAAACGATTTTCATCACGCCCTTTACGAGCAAAATAGATATCACCAGAGATACGTCCTCTTCTCAATACAAAGTGAACAGACCAATGCTTGATACCGCGATTACTAAGGCGGTATCTAATAAATTTCTTTTTGACGGAAACCTTAAACCTGTTAAAGCGGGGAACGCGAATCTTGTTTTAAAGGGAGACGTGGTAGAATTCCGCAGGGACCCGGTACGGTATACCGATAACGAAGATGTGGAGGAATACCGTTTGAATCTTGTAGTTAATATCAGTATGTGGGATGAAACGGCTGGAAAGATCCTTTGGACTGAAAACGGTTTTACCGGCGACACGACTTACTTTGTAAAAGGCACTCAGGCAAAATCCGAAGATGTTGCTATAAACGATGCGATTGATGATCTTGCCCGCAGGATCGTGGAACGCACGGTTGAACAATGGTAGCAGGGATTTCGCCCCATGATATATTTGTTTATAGGCCAGGATAAACACAGCAAAGATTTGCAGCTCGGCGCGTTAAAAGATAGTTTTCTCCCTAAAGAGACGCGGGCTTTTAACCTGGAAACCCTCTATGCCCGGGATTTGACCCTTGTGCTTCTCCAGGAAAAGTTATTATGCCTTCCCATTCAATCGCCCTTCCGCATGGTCGTCATTAAGGACGCCCAGAATCTTAAAGAAGACATAAAACGGTTCATCATAAAATACGGTCAGGATCATGCATCGAAAACACTGCTTGTTCTGGATATGGAACGGTGTGGCGCTAAAGACGCGTTTGTGGGAGAACTTTCCCGTACGGCAAAAGTCTTTCGTTTCAAAGAGGAACAGAATATAGATACTTTTACTCTGGCCAGGAATCTTGGAATAAAAAATGCGGGTGCAAGTTTAAAAACATTAAACGTGCTTTTGCGTAAAGGCGAAAAACCGGAAAAGATTTTAGGAGGATTGAGGTATGTGTGGAACAAGGATATTTCCGACCCTATAGTTTTTCGCAATCGGCTTCAGCTTTTACTTACCTGCGATCTTGAAATAAAAACAGGCAGGTTGAAACCTGCCTGTGCCATGGAAAAACTTATTGTTAAAATTTGTACGAATAACGCTTAAGCTTTTTTGGTTAATGATTGCGCGAGGCGCGCTTTTAAGCGGTCAGCGGTCCGGTAATGCATGATATTTTTCTTCGCGGCTTTGTCAAGGATAGAATAGACCTTGGGAAGAGTTTTTTGCGCGTCTTCGGTTTTTTTGCTGGTTACCAGCGATCGGTAGTTCTTAAGTGTTTTTTTGATTACGCGTTTCAAGGTGACATTCCGCTGATGCCTTTTTTTATCCACGCGCAGTCTTTTTACTGCAGCTCTACGTTTTGGCATTGAAAAACTCCTTATAAAAACTATTTTCCGGAATAACCCGGGGGTTTGTTAAACA
>JAQUMS010000214.1 GCA_028717985.1 Candidatus Omnitrophota bacterium | reverse complement strand
CATCGCTGTTAACAACGGCTATAATTTTATCCATAGCGCTGCTTTGCACGGCACAGGCCTGGAACAGTAAAAACACGCATATACGTACAGCGGCAAAACACAATCGTTTACTGAGCATCTGATACCCCTTGTTCTTTAATGCCTGCTTTTAAATGCGTGATCGCTTCCCGCAAAAGCCTGCAATATAAATCAAAACCGACCGCGGATATAAATCCGTGTTGTTCCATTCCCATTAAATTCCCGGCACCTCTGATTTCTAAATCTTCCATCGCGATCTTAAAACCTGATCCCAGGTACGCGTAATTCTGGAGCGCTTCAAGCCTCTTTTTCGCGTCTGACCCTACAACCTCATGTTTAGGTAATAAAAAATACGCGAAGGCGGGCTTATCAAAACGGCCGACTCTTCCGCGAAGCTGATGTAAATCGGACAGGCCGAACGTATGGGCATTATCAACAATGATCGTATTGGCGTTCGGGATATCTATTCCCGATTCAACTATCATCGTACAAAGCAAAACATCGATGCTGCCGTTAAAAAAATCAGCCATCACGGATTCCAGCTCTTTCGGGTGCATCTGTCCATGCCCGATGCCCATGCGCACCCCTGCCGGCAGTATCCGGGAAAGTTTTTCTTTAACCTTTTCTATGTCGTGGATACGGTTATGAATGAAAAAAACCTGGCCTTTCCTCTTCAATTCCCTGGAAACAGCCTCCCGGATTATATCAACGTCATATTCTACCACAACCGTACGTATAGGCAATCGATTTTCAGGGGGGGTATCTATCAAAGACATGTCTTTGGCTCCCATCAGGCTCATATACAATGTGCGGGGAATTGGCGTGGCGGTAAGCGTAAGGACATCGGTAGTCAAGCGCAAAGTTTTCAGCTTCTCTTTAGCTTTCACCCCAAACCGCTGTTCTTCATCGATAATGACCAACCCCAATTCTTTAAAAACCACGTCTTCGGAAAGAAGCCGATGCGTCCCTATCACGATATCAACCGACCCGTTAGCTATTCCGGCGATAATACTCTTTTGCTCGCTTTCGGTCCTAAACCGGCACAAAATCTGCACGTTCACGGGAAAATCCTTCGTACGAGCGGAAAAATTCTGGTAATGCTGTTCGGCCAGGATCGTGGTAGGGACAAGGTACGCGGCCTGTTTGTTGTCCATGACCGCCTTGAACGCTGCGCGCATCGCTACTTCAGTTTTACCATACCCCACATCTCCGCACAAAAGCCTGTCCATAGGCCTTGAAGCGGTCATATCGTTTTTCACATCCAGCAGTGCTTTCAATTGGTCCGGGGTTTCTTTATACGGAAACGTTTTTTCAAACTGAATCTGCCACTCAGAATCCGCTGAAAACGCGAATCCGGACGAACTCATCCTCATAGCCTGGAGCGTAAGTACTTCCCATGCGAGTTTCTGAATACCTTTCCTCGCCTTTTCTTTTGCATTGCTCCATTCCCGGGAACCCAATTTGTTGACTTTTGGCCGGCGGGCGTTGAACGCGAGATATTTCTGGATCAAATTCATCTGATCCATAGGGACATACACTTTCTCCTGTCCTTCGTATTCTATGACCAGATGATCTTTTTCTTTGTCCTGTATCTTGATTTTCTGAAATCCCAAAAACCTGCCGATCCCGTGCTGATTATGCACGACATAATCGCCGAGCCGCAGATCAACAAAATTCGCTATAGGAAATTCCTCGCTGAAAGCCGCTGTTTTAAGGGAATGGGTTCTTGTGACGGGAAGAATAATGACCATCTGATGCCCCCATAAAGGGATACCTTTCAGAGGGTCAAAGGTCTGCAGAGAAGAAATCGTATCCAGATCAAGGGTTATCCTAACCGGGAGTTCAAACGTAAACGGAAAGACATCTATTACTTCACCCCGGCGGGCAAAATCGCCCTCTTCCCGGATACTTTCGTTTCGCTTATATCCGAAATCAACAAGGGCTGCCAGAAGTTGATCAAGATCAACCTGGCAGCCCATATAGAGTTTCAATGATTTGAACATATTTTTGCTCTTGAGATCCTGCGCTCGTAAGCTGTTACATGAAAACTTTTAGATCCTTCAGCCTTTTTATGGCACTTACTCAAGACCTCAACAGCTCATGAGCTCACGAGTTCCTTAGGAGCGCGACATTTTACGGCTGAACGCTAATACCAACGGAGAAGCAATATACACAGTTGAATACACACCGGAAATAAATCCGACCAGCAAAGCAAAAGCAAAATTACTTAATACTTCTCCTCCATAGAGAAAAATTGCGATAACGACAAACAACGTAACCCCGGAGGTCAAAATAGTCCGGGATAAGGTTTGATTCACGCTCAGATTAATTAATTCCGAGAGGCTGGTTTTCCTCATAAGCCGGTTATTTTCACGGACACGGTCATAAATTACTATCGTGTCGTTTATTGAATACCCGGCAATTGTTAAAAACGCGGTAACACTCAATAAATCGATTTGCCGGTTCGTCATAGCCAAAAATCCGAGAGCTACGAGAACATCGTGAAAAAGAGCCAAAACGCCCGCGATCGCGAAATTAAAGTGTTTAAACCTGATCGCGACATAAATTAAAATACCGATCAAAGACCATACCAATGCCTGAACAGCTTTATTTTTCAGATGCTTACCCGCTACCGGGCCGACATGTTCCACCCTCAAAACCTGGATATCCTGATCGGGAAAAACCTCTTTCAGTTTTAAGGTCAATGACTGGGTTTTATCCATAGCTGTCCTGATCAAAACAACTTTGGGATTCTCTTTAAACTGCTGAAGAGACGCATCCCCCATATTCAAATCCTTAAGCACCGCGCGGACTTTATCCAGATGAGGAGGTGTTTTAAAACTATATTCCTGAAGTTGTCCTCCCGAAAAATCAATTCCATACGCGCTCTGGCCTTTTTTAAAAAACACGAATAATCCCGCGCAAATAACCACCGCTGAAATTACATAAAAAATCCTGCGTTTTCCGATAAAATCAAGCTTTGTTTCCTTTATAAAACGCAGCATAGGAAGTGATTTAAGCCCGCAAAAATTAAGCAATAATTCGAAAATAACCCGTGTTACCACGATCGCGGTAAACAAACTGGCGATAATACCAATAGTCAGGGTAACCGCGAATCCACGAATAGGTCCGGTGCCGAATTGAAAAAGCAGAAACGCGGCAACCAATGTTGTTACGTTAGAATCAAAAATAGCGGAAAACGCCCTGCTATATCCATTAGTAATCGAGGCGCGCAGCGTTTTACCGGAAAGCAATTCTTCCCGGATACGTTCATTTATAAGAACGTTGGCGTCAACAGCCATACCAAGAGACAACGCGATACCGGCAATACCCGGAAGCGTTAACGTGGCGGAAACACCCGGAAATAAAACCGGCAGCATTCCCAATCCTCCCAAGATCATCACGAAGTTCAAAATTAGCGCTATATCGGCTACCATCCCTGCCAGGAGATAGTACAAAGCCATAAATATAAATACGCAGATACCCCCCACAAGGCTCGCCTTAACGCCTTTAGAAATAGAATCCTGCCCAAGCAGAGGGCCGATCGTTCTTTCTTCTTCAAT
>JAQUMS010000213.1 GCA_028717985.1 Candidatus Omnitrophota bacterium | reverse complement strand
GCGGAAGAAATGTATTCTTTTATCGAAGAAATCCCTTTTGATTCTGAACGGAAAAAAATGAGTATGATCAGGCAGTCGGGAGGGAAATTGATCGCGTTTGTTAAAGGAGCTCCGGATGTCCTGCTAAAAGACTGTATCGCTTTAGAGGAAAAAGGCCAGGTGCGTACTTTACGCGACCGCGACCGCGATATTGTTATGAAAATGAATACGGAACTTGCCAACCAGGCGATGAGAGTTTTGGGCGTGGCATACCGTGAGTTTGTTAATGCCCCCGATAAATATGAAGCAAAAGAAATAGAAAAGGAACTTATTTTTGTCGGATTGATCGCGATGATAGACCCTCCCCGCCCGGAAGTGAAAACGGCGATTGAGGTTTGTGAGGACGCCGGTATTAAGTCTGTTATGATAACCGGGGACCATAAGAATACCGCCATGGCGATCGGGAAAGAATTGCGGATATTTAAAGAAAATTCTCTTGCTTTAACCGGAGAAGAACTGGATAAACTTGACGATCAGAGCTTTTATTCCCAGGCTGAGCGTATCAGTGTGTACGCGCGTGTTTCCCCGGAACATAAATTAAGAATTGTGAAATTCTGGCGGAAGAAAGGCCATGTTGTCGCGATGACCGGAGACGGCGTTAATGACGCGCCGGCGGTTAAGGAAGCGGATATCGGCGTTGCCATGGGAATAACAGGGACTGATGTGACTAAAGAAGTATCCGATATGGTTGTGACCGATGATAATTTTGCTTCAATAGTTGCCGCGGTCGAAGAAGGAAGGGGGATATACGACAATATTAAAAAATTTATTCATTATCTTCTTTCCTGTAATACCGGAGAAATTTTGGTTATGTTTTCCGCTACCCTGGCGGGACTGCCTCTGCCGCTTTTACCTATTCATATTCTTTGGGTGAATCTTGTCACAGACGGATTCCCGGCTTTGGCTCTTGGAGTTGATCCGGTAGATAAAGATATAATGAAGAAAAAGCCTCGTAGTCCGAATGAGCCGGTTGTTACAAAACAGAGGGCGCTGTTAATGATCATTCAGGGCTTGTTTATCGCCGCTTGCAGTCTTTTGGCTTTTTGTCTTGTTTTATTTGTTGAGAATGAAGGAATCAATCGAGCGCGCACGGCAGCATTTATCGTGTTGTCCTGCGCGCAGCTTTTTCACTCCTTTAATTGCCGAAGTATGACAAAATCTTTATTTTCCTTAGGTTTATTCAGCAATAAAAGTTTGATTCTGGCCAACGCGATTTCGTTTGGCCTGCAAATGGTTGTCGTGTACGTGCCGTTTTTACAGGTAGTTTTTAAAACCCAGCCTCTTGGGATAATAGATTGGTGTTTAGTAATAATAATTTCTTCTTTTCCTCTGGTTGCAATGGAATGCGTGAAGGCGGTGAATACGAAGTTTAAGTTTTTAAAAGAAGAATAATTTAGGTCATAGCAGATTTTACTTTTTCTTTTCCTAAGAACTATTACCTATGACCTAAGACCTATGAGCTAATATCGTATGACAAAAATAATCGTCCGAATAAAAGGAATGCATTGCGCGTCATGCGCGGTGAATATCGAACGCTTTCTTAAGACCGTTGACGGGGTTAAATCTGTATCGGTTAATTTTGCATCGGAACGGGCGACGCTTGTTTTTGATCCGGATAAATCATCTCTCCAGAAATTAAAGTCTGAGATAGAAAAGCTTGGTTATTCGATCGGGGATGAAAAAACGGGGGACGCAGAAAAAAATGAACGGGAACGGGAAATAGGGTTGTTGAAAATAAAATTCTTTATTTCTCTGCTTCTTTCTGTTCCCTTGATGTTCCTGTCAATGGGAGCGCATGCCGGCTGGTCTTTTCCTATCTGGATAGAGCGAAATACCGTATTATTTCAGTTTTTATGCGCTACGCCTATTATTATTGCGGGCAGTCAGTTTTTTAAGAGAGGGTTCATGTCTGTGGTTAAAGCGAGAACTGCTTCCATGGATACACTGGTTGCTCTTGGCGTTGGTGCGGCGTATGTATACAGCATAGTAATAAGCCTGGGAATATGGACAAAATTAGTACCCGGAGCTGCTACGTCGGTTTTATATTATGAGACCGCGGGATTCTTGATCACGTTTATACTTTTAGGGAAATATCTTGAGGCGGTTGCCAGGGGAAAAACTTCGGAAGCGATAAAGAAGCTGATGGGACTTAGTCCTAAAACAGCGGTTGTGTTAAAAGATTCCCGGGAGATTACTATTTCTATTGAAGATGTTATTGTTGGGGATGTTATTATAGTAAAACCAGGGCAAAGTGTTCCTGTCGACGGTAGGATTATCAACGGCGCTTCAAGCGTTGATGAGTCTATGCTTACCGGAGAGAGTATTCCCGTGGAAAAAAATCCGGGCGCAGGCGTTTTTGCGGGTACGATCAATAAAACAGGATGGTTTTCATTTCGCGCGGAAAAAGTCGGAAAAGAAACCACGTTAGCTCATATTATCAGCCTGGTCAGGGAAGCTCAGGATTCAAAAGCGCCTATTCAATTGGCTGCCGATCGAATCGCGGCTTATTTTGTCCCCGCGGTTTTTGCCATAGCCGTGGGCTCGTTTGTTTTATGGCTGAGTATTAAAGGCGATTTTTCTTTCGCGCTCAGTATTTTTATAGCGGTATTGGTTATTGCCTGTCCTTGTTCTTTGGGGCTTGCCACTCCTACTGCGATTATTGTCGGTATGGGGTTGGGTGCGAGAAACGGCATATTGATCAAAAATGCCGCCAGTCTTGAAAGAGCTTCCGCTGTTACCGTGGTCGTTTTTGATAAGACTGGTACATTGACTCAGGGAAAGCCGCATGTTACTGATTGTATCCCGTGTGAAGGTGTGGATAAACATGACCTTATCCGCTATGCAGGGATAGCTGAAATCCGTTCCGAGCATCCTTTATCCGAGGCTGTTTTGACGTACGCGTTACAAAATTCGATTGTTATTCCGGATCCGGATGTTTTTCTTTCTGTCCCCGGGAAAGGGGTAACGGCGCAATATCACGGGGAAGATATTTTTCTTGGGAATAGATCTCTATTCGCGGGAAAAACGATAGACGTCTCTTTAATTGAAGAGCAGGCTGTTAATTTGGAACGCGAAGGTAAAACGGTGGTTTTGATCGGCGCCCGCGCTAAGCTTTTAGGGGTTATTGCTGTCGGTGATACGCTTAAAGACGGCGCGGCGGAAAGTATTTCTCTTCTTAAAGCCGACGGGAAACAAACAATGATGATCACGGGCGATACCCGGCAGACCGCTATGGCTATTGCCGCGAAAACCGGTATAGACCGGATTGCCTCGGAAATATCGCCCGCGGAAAAACTAAGTGAAATAAAGAAATTGCAAAAAGAAGGTTTTACCGTCGCCATGGTCGGCGACGGCATTAATGACGCCCCGGCGCTGGCGGCATCGGATGTGGGTATCGCTATCGGACGCGGCACGGACGCGGCAATCGAGTCAGCGGATATTATTCTTGTTAAAGATGATTTACGCGATGTCGTTAAATCGATACGTTTATCGCGGTTAACGTTGAAAAAGATTAAACAGAATCTTTTTTGGGCTTTTTTCTACAATGGAGCGGCTATTCCTCTTGCC
>JAQUMS010000212.1 GCA_028717985.1 Candidatus Omnitrophota bacterium | reverse complement strand
CTTCCACTGCATCTCCCTGGAAATCGGTATCTTTTCCGATTGTTCTCGGTTCGACGGTATAAATGCGATACGGGTTAATCGGGAACTCATAATTTTTAATATCATAATTCCTCTCAATCTGGTGCGAGTCGAAGTAACGGTAAATGAAACGCAGTGTATTCTGATCATACAAACACTTGGGCGAAGCATACGACAAAGAATCAAGCCCGAATGTCCTTAAAATATTGGCGTTCCCGAATGTTTCCTGGAATTGGGTTTTTGGACTGGAAGCTGTAATATCATACGCCGCCGAGTGAGTGCCGACCTGATTCCCCGCTTCTCTAATTGTACGAATATCCTGAATATTCATATAATCCGCTTTATGATTAATACGTGTCCTTTCATCCCACATCGTCTCAGGAATAAGATTAAAAACACCATGATATCCGTAACTTCTAAGGATTTCCTCTGCTTTCATCTGAGAACTCCAGCCGTCGTCAAACCGGAATATCACGTGCGGCCTGCGGATAAGAGCGTCGGCCGTGCCGGGATCGATTCTCGATAAACGGACGCCGTCAACGTACGCCGTCAAATCGCCGGAAGCTGATTCCGCTTTTATGGATATACCAACCGCGTTAATATTTTTGCTCGTAGGAGTATACTGTTTAACCTGATACGTTATCCCCTCTTCAGACTGGCCGGCATACATGACTCTATTTACCAGGGTTACTTTTTCACCGGCTACCGTATATTCATCTATATACAGATTAACCGCGCCTGATTGAAGAGAAACCGCGTCAACCATATAGCGGAAAACAAACGAATCGGCGGCATTGATCGTAACCAGATCGGTATGCGCTTCTCCCTGCGTGGTAATACGCATTGAATTTTCAGGTGAAGGATACATCCCATGATTCTGACGGTCGATCTTCCATCCGGAAGCAGGAACGGTCCATCCCGGGATCATGTCTGATTTTTCAGCAGTACCCTGCTCTTTATCTGTTCTTGATTGAGTCGCCACGGATCCTTCCCCAAACGTACCTTCAAGCGCTTTCAGGATTTCCACACCGATACCTTCTTTTCCATTTGCCCCATACACAAATTCCTCCATAAATCTGACTGTTTCTCCTAAAACCGGCACGCCGCCGGTTAATACCAGGGCGAAATGGATTTCCGGGCCGATCAAGACCATGGAAATAGTGTCCCGGATAAACATACGCATCGCCGCGCCGCCAATCACCAAAACCATCTGATTGAATGAAATTTCGTCATTATTATATTTACGCATCGTGTCTTTCGAAAGGTTCCAGATAACCGGCATATCAAGGAAGAAAACGACAATAAAACTGCTCAGGATCAAATACGGAGTGATAATAAACAAACCTGTCCACTGATGATACGCGGCATAAAGAGGCGTATTCATTAAAACAGGATTAAAGAACATTGTTAATATGTAATGCGCCACATACCGGGAAGCGATCGCGATCATCACGCGCTGAGTGATCAACGAAATAGTAGCCTTGGTGAACAGGAATGCCGGAAGCGCCAACGCGTACCCGATCCGGGAAATACTATTTTCCCTGCGGATACTGTCGGAAATAAGCGCGATACGCGTATCTAAATAATTTGTTATGAATTGCAGAGTCACGAGGCTCTTGCCGGCTAAAACAACCTTAACCGCGGCCAAACGGCTTTCTTCTTTTTCCAAATCCGCGAATGACGCCCGGATCATTGTTCTGATATCTTGTTCCGGGATGCCGACCGAGTACGCGTTAACTGCCAGGCCAAAGGGCACCAGGAGGTGGCGCAGGAAAAATCTATAAAGGAACAACATAGAAACTATTTCCAACACCGCTTCTATGCCGTGCATTAACGGACGGGTACCTGTATGCGCTTTCATAAATTTGATCACTGCCCCTGTTACCGGCACGCGGGACAATAATCCGATCGGTGATAACGCAGCATACTGGTCACGTTCCACGATTTTATTAATTTCCCGCGCTGTCCGGCCAACCAACTTTTTGCGGGACGAAAAAGACAGATCCGGATACATTTCGTCGATCAAAGCGACAATACTCATTCCGGTATAATGAGAGCGCGTCAAACCAAGCCACAGTAATGAAAATAGGATACCGACAACAGCCATACCCGCGATCCCGATCCAATAGTTATACAAAAATCCTTGTAAAGCGGTAAACGCGGCTGGGATAGCGAAAAGGATGCCGCCCTGAAAAAATGTATGATATTCGACAGCGGTCACAACTTCAGCTGCGGCATAGGTAACAGAAAACCCTAATAAAAATTCAGCCGCTATGCTTAACGGAAGGAGAATAAGAAGCATCTGGATAAGGCCGATCGTGAAATTAACCCCCCGGTCAAATAAAGGAACCTGTTTTTTCTGGCTCGCGATATTCGCCGCGACGCTCGCGCTCGCGTTATTGATCGCCTGAAACGCGTTGGCTACTATACCTTTAAGAGATAAAGAAGATCGGGATGATGCCTCTTTGACGGAACGGGTACCCCACACATTATTATCCATGGTAAGGAACGCGTAATAATTAAGAGGCCCGAGGAAGAAAATATACAGATACATATACGCCAGCCCGAAAACAAAATCCCATTTGTGTGTTTGTTTTAAATAATACAACGATAACAATAACGGAATAAGATTAACGCCGAGGATATACGGCCATACGGAAATACCGTTGAAATACGGATCCCAGATCAAATGGAAGAAGATCGCTACCGGCGAGAATAAAGCGACAAACAATGAGATATAATACGTCACGCCCATGACCGGGTTACGTTTCCACATGAAATGGCTCGCTACCGTCAAAGATTCGCGGCCCCATGACCTCTTCCAGCGTAACTGCTGGCGTAAATACTGTTTGATATTTTCCGGGACTATGGTTGTGGCGATAGCACCGGAATGATAAATAACCCGTCCGCCTTTTCCTAAGATCATATTGGTTAAACTGCGGTCGTCGCCGAATGTACACTTCACGCCGAATAAAGTCTGTCCGGTGAAATCGTCTAAAACCCTCAACAACGTGGTACGGCGGTAGGCGGAAAAACACCCGGGACAGCAGGAAACAGTACTAAAAACGCTCTCTCCGGCCTTAAAGATACGGAACATGATGTAATACCACACGCCCTGCATTCGGGTCAGGCCGTTAACATCGCGGTTTTCAACATCTGTATGCCCCGATACCGCTGAAATATTCCTGTCGGTAAACGGCTGGATGATCTGGTATAACGAACCTTTGGTCAAATAGCTGTCGGAATCGACAAATACGACGAATTCACCTTTGGCTTCTTTAATACCCGCGGCCATACCTTCGCGTTTGCCTCTATTCTGCTCGAAATTAATTATTCTTACACTGCTGAATTCCTTTGCCATTTCACGCATTACCTCAAGAGTATTATCTTTGGAACCATCGTTAATGGTGATAACTTCGAGTTTATCCATCGGATACCCGGAAGATAACGCGTTCACGATCGTTTCTCTGATCGTTTTGCCTTCGTTATACGCGGGAATAACGATTGAAATCGTGGGGTAATAGTTTTTGGCGGCGGGCACCGTATAGAACAGGATGCCGAAAATAACCCTGGAGGCAATATAGAGGCC
>JAQUMS010000211.1 GCA_028717985.1 Candidatus Omnitrophota bacterium | reverse complement strand
TATAAATGCAATGTATGAAATACCGGCAGTAAATCTCCGTAATATTCTCCTACGGTAAAAGGAACTAGGATGCTGAACCCCCAGAATACCGTAATAACCGCGGTAGTGTATACAAATGCCGTTATCTTGAATTTTTTATACGCTTTTTCATGCGCGTAATTCCGGAAGAACATATCAGCCGCCTTATAAACTAAAAATCCTAACGCCGCCCCCATAATGACATAAAGCGGCATGATTATATTGAATGAAATATATTTTAAGGCATTGATAACAGGCAGGCTAACGGTAAAGAATACATCAAACGCCGGAAGATTAATCACAGGGAGAACAACATTCAGAGAATCAACCCACAACAAAATATGTGCCAAGAACATTTTTAATCCTGTCAGGTCAATAAACAGATTGATTTGCGGAATATTTAAAATTACCTCGGCAAGCGGAATATAAATAGCGGGAATAAGTACAATAAACGGCATATATAAAATAACGGGGCGGACGGCTATAATAAGAGCCTTTACGAGAGGTATAATCCGCATCATTACCGACGAAGTGCCGTTCGATTTCCCGTCCCCTGAATTCATGGCATCAAAAATTCCTTCCTGCCGTATGAGTCCGGGACGCATTTTCTGATACAACAATATTTTTAATTGTCCGGATAAAGACAAAGGATTGATGATTTCATTACGTTGACTGCCGGTAACATCATTAATCGCAACCGCAGAAACAGGAATAAAAAGTCTATTTTTAAACAAAGCAAGCCAGTCCAAAACCGTAAAATTTACGAACAGTTTTGGATGTGACACCAGCTCGCGCAAGGCAAACCATTGCGCCTTAATACTTTGCTCAGGGAAATTGAAATGGAATGTTTCGACACATTCATGTTTATACGCCAGTTTAACGGCATTTAACAAAAGCATTGCCTTCAATGAATCATTGATTTCCGAATTTATTGTGATTATTAGACCGTTATCCGTATAATACGCTTTTAGTCCCGTGAAAGCATTAAATGTACGAAGCATATTGGACAAGGAAATATCGCTTCTCCCCGCGATATCGTTCATCAGATATACGGTAAATCCTGATTGGGAAATATATCTGATAATATCCTGGACAGAATTTTTCAAGAGAGGATTGCCTGAATCCGACAGGAACGCAACAATATCTGCCGCCTGGGAAGGAGTCATTAAAACCGCGTTGTGCGATTCCGGATTAAACCGGATTGTCTCAAGACCGGAAGCATTATTACGCCGTGTTATCATCCTCACGCTTTTTGAAACGATATTTATTGCCAGGAAGTAAATAAAAAGCGGATGTAAAAACATGATATACGTAAGCACCCGGTAACATGAACCGAATATGATTCTATTCCACAAACCGTAATGAGGAGCATTAGCCGGGGGGGCACGCGGCCAAGAGACATCAGCGACGCCTTCGGCAAAAGGAATACCTTCATAATTTTTTCTCGGAGATCCCGTTTCATCTTCGGCCGGCAAAGACTGTTTTCTGTTTCCGCCGTCGAATATCTGTCCCCCGGAACTCCATTCCATTCCCGTTATCAAACCTTTAGTCTCCGCCATACTGATAAGAGAATTTAAAACCAGTTTTAGAAGTATTGCTGTAAGATATTCAGAAGGGTTCCGATAAATTTCTTTCCGTATAGCATCCGGCTCCTTTAATGAAAGCGTTTCGATCGCTTCTTTCATGGCAATAAATGAATCAAACGGTTCGAATACATCAGGAGTAATATATATTTTCCTGGCAGGAATTGATGGCGGCCTGAAGGTTTTCATGGTTTGGGTAATTTTAATCCTTGTTTCCGGCATGAGAAATCCAAGAGTAATAAGAAGGACTCTCGTTTTAAAATCCAAAATATCAGCGCGAGGCAAGATACCTTTAAGATTTAAATCCTGTTCCAGTAAAATAAGGATTTCAGCCAAAGCGGAGATAAAATCATCCCTCATATCCGCGGAAAATCTGAAATAATTTGCGGCAATCATCCTGTCTAATGTTTTCAACACATCCTGCGCCTGATCCGGGCCAAGCCCGTATGTTGTATCCTCAAGTACCCCTGCCGGTGTTTCCATCTCTACGGAAACACTATCCCCTATAATCGACATATCGATCAAACGTTTAACACCATAAGACGATACAAGAAGATATCCTGAATCACTTTCAAACCCGACAACCATTAATGTTTTATTGAAAATTTCCGCGTATAATTCCTTGATAAATAAAGCGTGGCCCTGCATGTCACGAGGCGTAATTTTCAGGATACTCCCTTTTCTCAACGCCCGAACTCCCTTGGAGTCAATTGTAATCCACCCGCCGTCTCTATTGCTCTTAGCTCTTAGCTCATAGCTCTTAGTTCCCGCCACTACATCATCGGCGGATAAGCTTATCTCTTGGCCCTTAGAATTTCCGTCCTTAGTCCTTCTTCCTTCGTTCTCCTTTACTGCATTCCCCCCGTCATTCTTGTTATTATCCTGCGGCGCATTATTCGCTTTTTCCACGGCATTAGAAAGCATGAACGTCCCGATCATGCCTAACATACCCGCCATAATCAAATAACCGCTGTATGCAGTTAACTCCGCGGTAAATGCTAACCCAATGCAAACAATCGTCATCATGATATTAACTTTATACATCATGGAAAAAGATTGTTTTTCACCATAAAAATGTTGTAATAATCCCCTGATCGACTGTCCGCCGTCAAGAGGGAATACGGGGACGAGATTAAACACCGCCAACAGCATAAGCAAATTCGCCAATTCAACAACCGGCAGGTCATGAACGACAAACAACGGGATTGCCGCATACAATAATACCGCGGTAAGAATATTCACGGTTACCCCAGCAAGAGTAATAATCGTAAACTGCAAGCCAGGAATCTTTTCCAGGTCATCAGAATCAACCACGGCTCCCAGCGCGAAAAATTTGATTGATTTAACCCTTAATCCAAACGCTTTCATAACGGATGCGTGCCCTAATTCATGCAGCAGCACGTTTGCCAAAACCGCAACGCTGAAAAATACGGTATAATATCCGCCGAAGGTATATTGGCTTGCGAACGAAAAATATAACATCAGAAGCAATAAAGGAGCCGACCAATGAATCTTGATCGGCAGGGTATTGGCGAAAATCTTTTTATACAAAACCCAGGCAACTCCCGTTGTAATAACGGCAATCTGGTCAATCTTAGAAATATCCGGGATCTGAGGAGCGGCCGGAACTATGGGGAAAGACATAGGAATTTCTTTATGAACGGGAGTTTCCGGCACAGCAACGTCGGAAGATTGTTCAATAAATTTCTGGGCTGAAAATACCGTTTCACGGGAATCATCCATAAAACGGTACGAGCCCATATATGAAGGAGGAATATACGGATTCCATTGCTTTTGATTAGAGGAAATATTCTCTATCGCCGGAGGGGGAACATACCGGCCTTCATCGGTAACAATCCCACCGTTAAGAGTAAACGAAGTGATATTTACGTTTTTATCCATTCCGGTTACTTCCGCGAACCGTGTATTCTTCGCCAATTCAGTGCAGTATTGATCAAACGATACCCCCTGCGGGTATATTCCACGCAAAACATTCTGCGTTTCAGT
>JAQUMS010000210.1 GCA_028717985.1 Candidatus Omnitrophota bacterium | reverse complement strand
TGCTTAAGCAGTGCATACATAAGATGCTCGGGCTCAACCTGCTGATGCCCATTTTCAGTGGCAAACCCAACAGCGTCCTGCAATGCTTCCTGCAATTTAACCGTCATTTTATCCAGTCTCATTCTCTTTTCCTCCTCATCTTCCTCTATATCCCTTCCTTTTATGATACACTGAAATTTGCTCTAAGTTAGCAAGCTATACACGTGAGTGCTAAGAATAAAATAAAAAAAATCTACTATACTTCTTTTTCAATAATTATTTTAATTCCGCCTATGTTCACGTGTTTTTCTTCCATAAGGTAGTGTATATATTCTAATCTTCTGACATCCCTGAGAGAATAAAGACGGCTTTTTTTCCCTACACGCTTAGGACACACAACACCGGCTTTATCCAATTTACGCAAGGTCCAAACCGGCATATCAATCAGCTTACTCACAACGCTGATAACATAAACCGGTTCATCCGGGCTGATAATAATATCAAAAAGTCCCATAGACCACCATCCAATCTCTTATCATTCTATTTAAATGTAACATATAAAGATTATTTTGTCAACTAAAAATAATTAAAATAATTAGATATTCTAACCAACCATTATAATATCCTTATTTTTCAATAACTTAAGAGCGGTAACCTTAGGCATATTAACCCTTATCTTTACCCCTTCCTGGGCATAATCTATCTCTAAAACCTTCCCCCCCTCATACAAAATATTAACCAGATCCATCCGGCCATGAGGCAAAATAAGATCAAGACACATCATCCGGTCAGAAAGAATATCCTGCATCCGGGCCAGAAGTTCATCGAGATTTTCTTTTAATTTAGCGCTGATACCAACCACAATGGCTTTTTTAGGTTCTTCATCCCGGTTCTCAGAAGAAGCCTCGTAAATCTGGTTAGAAAAATCCTCTTTCACTTTTTCCAGCCATGTCTTATCTTCAAGCAGGTCTATTTTATTCAACACGGTAATAAGCGGCTTCTTGTCAGCGTTAAGTTCCCTTAATACCTGTAGAACCGCTTCGTGATATTCGAACACCCGGGGATGGCTGACATCCAAAACATGAATCAGAAGGTCCGCCTCGGTCACCTCTTCCAAAGTTGCCTTAAAAGCCTCGATCAAATGATGAGGTAATTTATGCAAAAATCCGACAGTATCCGAGAGTACTATTTTTTCGCCATTCGAAAGCTTGAGGCTTTTTGACAAGGGGTCCAACGTGGTAAATAAACTATCCTTCACAAACTGCCCCGCATCGGTCAGGCTGTTTAACAGCGTTGATTTACCGGCATTGGTATAACCGACAAGAACAACTGACGGAAGAAAATTATCCTTTCGCTGTTTGCGGATAGTCTGGCGGTGCAGGCTAAGGTGTTTCAATTCATCTTTAAGTTTTTCGATCCGCTTGCGGATACGGCGCCGGTCAATTTCCAGTTTTTGCTCACCCGGCCCCCGGGTACCTATCCCCCCGCCTAAACGTGAAAGCTCAATGCCTTTTCCAACCAGTCTGGGCAAAAGATACTGCAGTTGGGCCAATTCAACCTGGGTCTTACCTTCGGGGCTTGCCGCGTGCCGGGCAAAAATATCAAGGATCAGCTGTGTCCGGTCAATCGTTTTCTTCTTTATAACTGCCTCGAGATTTCTCTGTTGGGTCCCGGACAAATCATGGCTGAATACAACCGTGTCAATTCCCGTTTCCTCGCACAACATACAAAGCTCTTCAGCTTTGCCTTTGCCGATGAAAAGATCCGGCGTAGCCCGGTCCCGGGGACAGACAACAGCATCAACTATCTGCCCTCCACAGGCGGAAACCAGCTCTTCCATTTCCGTGGAAAGATCTTCAATAGGCCATTCGCTTTTTTCCGATTCCAGATCAACTGTTACTATCAGTATGCGTTCCATAATGTGTAGAAAGTAGTGAATACAGAGTGTTGGGTTAAAATATCAAAAGTTCTTAGCTCTTTGTTCGTAGCTCTTAGCAAAATATTCTTTTTTACTAAAAACAAAATTTAAGAACTAAGAACTCAAACATTTATTTCTTTTACGATTCTCTTAGCAATTTGCAGAGGTTTGTCGTTCTCTGAAATCTCAACCCACTGGATCCGTTTATCTTTCCGGAACCAGGTAAGCTGGCGTTTGGCGTAAAGACGCGTATTATGTTTCATCGCTTCTTTCGCCTCTTCCAATGGACATTCCCGTTTACAATACCGTTCCAGCTCTCTGATACCGATAGCCTGATATGCGGTCTTGCTCAACCTGAGGCTAAGAAGCCGGACAACCTCGTTTAATACACCCTGCCGAAACATACGTTCCACGCGTTCATTGATCCGGCGGTATAAAACTTCACGATCCATATTCAGGCAAAAAATCCTGATATCGTAAAAACGGGCAAGACCCTTTCTCTGTTTTTGAAGCACAGAGATCGGCGTGCCCGTGGTTTCAAAAACTTCCAGAGCACGAATTACCCGCTTGGTATCGTGAGGATGGATCTTACCGGCTGCTTCCGGATCAACCCGCTTTAAATAATGATATAAGAATTCGTTTCCTTTGTCATTTAAAAGTTTAGACAGCTTAGCCCTCACCTTTTCATCAGGCTTTCCGGCATTAAACAGTCCGTCAATAACAACCGACATGTATAACCCCGTGCCTCCGACAAAAAGAGGAACACGCCCCCGCGCGCAAATTTCTTTAATTTTCCTTACCGCTTCCCTTCGATACCGGGAAACATCGTATTCTTTGTCAGGAGAAACACAATCAATCAGATAATGTGGTATTTTTTTCCGCAGAGCCGGCGGCAGTTTTGACGAAAGGATATCCAGGCCGGTATAAACCTGCATAGAATCACACGAAATTATTTCCGCGTTTAAAAGGCGGGCTGCTGCTTCCGACACGCGGGTCTTGCCTACGGCTGTCGGCCCTGCGAGAAAAACCACCAAAGGCTTTGTTTTTTTCACGATGCTTTTACGGAAAGATTTTAGTCTGATACCCTTCACGGGAAAGTTTCCTGCGGAGCTCTTCCGCTTCCTGCTTTGACCGGACTTTTCCCACGCGCACACGGTATGCGATTTTATCATTGCTGATCAATTCTTCCATATACGCCGGATAGCCCTTTTTATTTAATTTCTGCACAAAACTCTGGGCGTTTATTTTTTTTGAAAAAGACCCGGCCTGGACAGTGTAAAACGTATCCTCAAGGAATAAAAGCTTATCCATGTTCACTTCCGGGCTCAAAGGATATTCTTGTTTTATTTTGCTCTGATATTCGGAAGCCTTCTCTTTATTGCCCTTTTTCAATTCTATCTGGCTAAGACGATAATAAACAGCCGCTTTAAGTGTCGCGTTTGAAAACGTAGTAAGAATATCATTAGATTCAATTTCCGCCCGGCCGATATCGCCACGGAGCAGATAGGTATCGCCCAAACCAAGCTTCGCGTCTTCCTTGAACCTGCTTTTTTTAAATTCTTTAAGGATAATTTCAAAGATATCGGAGGCACGCAGATAATTGCCGTCTTTCAGATAGCTGACGCCAAGGATATAATACAGTTCATCTATATTGGCAGCCGAACCTGAAGCCGCCAAAAGTTTTTCCCCTTCTTTAATAGCATTATCGTAGTCATTATTTAA
>JAQUMS010000209.1 GCA_028717985.1 Candidatus Omnitrophota bacterium | reverse complement strand
GGGCTTGATCTCAATTTTGCTTAATGCCTGCCTCCTATACCATACAATAAACAAACTTATGAACGGTACTAAAAATCCATGGCTGTAATACGTATCATGCTCCAGCCACCTATCCACCATCCAAATAAACGTAGGGATATACGAAAACAACGTCAATCCCGCAATAACCGACAATCTGATCAAATCATTTCTTTTCATTTTTCCTCATTTTTATTTGTATCCACCATTTCCACCTCGTAGGTGGTGCAGATTTTTCTTTCACTCCGGAGGTGGCACGGTTTTTTCTTCACTCCGGAGGTGGCGCAAACAAAAAATCCGTGTCTCCTCCGGAGTGGAAATGGTAAGCACTCAAGCAATCTTCTCCCACTTCACGCTTTGCTTCCCGGTAATAAATTTATACAATCCCACCATAGCCGCGGCATTCATTACACAAAACATATACGCCGTATCAAAAAATTTATTTCTATTTTTAAACACCATCCCGCATAACGCCATAAAATAGAAAGCCGCCTGAAGAATCATCATCACATTGTAAAAAAAATTTTCTTCATACAAACTATAATTACTTATAAGCAATCCTAATAATAAGAAAGGAATCATTAACCGCAAAAATTTATGCGAGATAAACTGCCAGGCGATATAACTTTTAAACGGATTAAACAGCCATTTCATATACAAAAATAACTGAAAATTCCCGGCGAGAGTCCTCGTCCTTCTCAAGAAATCCTGCTTCGCATCTTTAGAGTGCTTATCGAATATCTTAGCTTTTTTATCAAAAATCGCCCTATAGCCGCGTTCAACTATCAGCATTGGAACATACATATCATCCAATATCAGGTCCCGAGGCAATTCCGGGAAAAGTTCCCTTCGTATCGCGTACAAAGCTCCGGTCGCGCCTAACATAGAACCTATACGGGACTCGGCTTTACGGATGAATTTTTCATAATTCCAATATAACCCCACTCCGCTTGAGGCCTGTGTATTCGCCTCTTCAAAATATAATTCCGCGCTAACTGAACCTATCGTAGGATCCGCAAAATTTTTGACTAATTCCTTAAGCGCTTCTTTATCCAGCTTTTGCCTGCAATCGGTAAATATCAGGATTTCACCTTCAGCTAAAGGCACAAGCTGATTTAACATATACGGCTTCCCTTTTCGCTCTTTCTGGATAAACGCCGTAATCTTATTCCCGTCGTATTTATTAAGGATTTCATTAGTCCCATCCGTAGAACCGTCGGAGCCTATTATAATTTCCATACGATCGGAAGGATAATCCACGCTAAGCAAATTCATTAGCTTCTGTTCAATGGTTTTCTCTTCATTATACGCGGCTATAATAATAGAAATAGTCGGATAAATATACTTTCCGTATATTCTTTTCCGGTAAAACCGCGAAATCGCGTACACAGCTACCGGATAACCGATGTATGTATAGAGAATAATACTTAATGATACCCAAAATAATATATTCATGATATTTAGCTCTTTGATCTTAGTTCTTTGCTCTTAGTAAAATTAAAATAAAGTAACCTGGTTTTATCTAAAATCTATGAGCAAAGACCTAAGAGCTTTTTAATAGTTTTGCTCTTATTTCATCATATCTCTTCGCTCCTAACACACCCTTTGCGGCATTTCTAAGCTTCTGACACAAGCACTCGCCAAACGGAACTCCCCGCTCCACGATTCTTTTGAAATACTCAATATCCCAATTCGCTTTAACCGCGATTCGTCCCAGTTTATACCCGTCAATATCCGAAAGGTTGGAAGTAAAAACCGCCTTATATTCTGCCTCTTTGGCCAACTGTATGATTTTATCATTACAAAAGCCCCTTGGCACTGAAAAATATTCAATCGGCATCTTTAATGCCGTTTCAAGAATTCGCCTGGATTCAATGATCTCATTCCTCAAATCCTTTTCGGTCATTCCCTCAAGAATTTTATGCGTTATACCATGCGAACCGATTATATGTCCTTTATCATGCAATTCTTTGATCTGCGGCCAATTCATGTAGCCGTCTCTTCCGACAAATTCAGCAATAATAAAAAAGTAGGCTTTTAATCCGAATTCTTCCAATATTGGTAGCGCGTATTTGTAATTCGTCGCATCCCCATCATCCAAAGTAATTACGACTGTATTTTTCTTTTTTTCCAAAGAACTAAGAGCTAAAGACAAAGAACTATTTTTTGCAATCGTAAAATTATTACGCAAAAAATCCATTTGCTTTTTAAACTTCCCTACAGACACACAATACAACCCCGCCCCAGGCTCATGAACCGGCTCTTGAATACTATGATAACCCAAAATCATGTTTCTACTCATTATGGTTTATTATTCCCTATCTATTGAGGGCGCGGGATAGTATCCCCTTCTACAGCAAGCTCCAATGCAAACGGTACCTTATACAAAAACTCTTCCATCCGGGCATAATAAGCCTTCTGATAAATCATGCCTTTCATAATCGGATCTTCACTTCTGTTCTGGTGATTTATCGTAAAATCCAGCCTCTCCCGGATATTTTTCACGTATTTTTGGTCCCCTGTCAGCCAATAACTATAAGCGGCAGCGTCAAAATAAGGAGAATACTCTTCATTTTTTATCACAAAATCAGTCGCTTTCACGATAGTCTCGGCAATTGCTTTATTGCCAGTCATCTGATGATACGCAATCAAAGCAGGTAAAGCATACGACTCAATATACATCATATGTGGTTCTTTTTCCCAGCGTTTTTTCACCGGGTTATAATCTTCTCCCCACGCGCCGTTTTGCTTCTGTCCCATATACAATAAACCCGCCCATTTATCCGCCGCGGACTTATATTTTTCATCCCCGGTCAATTCATACATTACAACATCTCCCCACAAAACATTGGCAATGGAACGCTGAGGAGCTATATCCGGATGCCGAAAATACGTGATCCTTCCGCTCAAGAAAAATTCTCCTGTTTCATCTAAAACATCCCGAGCACGTTCATCGCCGGTAATATAATAATACAATGCGATACCAAGGTTATTAGTATGTGACGCTTCTTCGTTCCTATCCCCCCAATGATTACCGTTATGCCGATGCATAGACCCTGGGCGGCTGTAATCATCAGGGATTACATTTTTCAACCGCCTATCATTCGCCACAGTATTATAATGACACGTATCAATATCCATAATGTGCCGGGCGAGTGCCCCTCCAAACCGAAAATATTTTATATTACCCGTTCTCAAAAACTGCATTAATGGGCCTGTGTGGGCTCCGACAGCTTCGCAATTGAACCATCCCCATCTTCCGATAGGATGCCAGTCGGCACTATCATACGAATTGTCTTCATCGGAATTGCGATACCAGCTAAGAGTATCTCCATAATTGATCATACCATACCAGCGATAATTGGACACCTGCCGGTCACCCCAATCAAAAAGCATGTCCATAAAATTTTCTCCCGGATCCATTCGCCTGTCATATGGGTAAATTCTGCCTAAAACTCTTGTGCTATACAGCCATTCCGGATGCGCCATAACAATCCTATCCGCGAGTAAAAAAGACATAGTCTCTTTAACTATTGGATCAGCATAATTACCCTGATGAAAATACACATATATCTCATGAGTTTTTGCCAATCCAAACGCGCTTCCCCGTGCCACTGAATCCGGACCAAGAGCCACCTGAGTAGTTTTAAGATCTAATGCTCCCGCTTCATACGGCCAGAGGAAAACC
>JAQUMS010000208.1 GCA_028717985.1 Candidatus Omnitrophota bacterium | reverse complement strand
GACCTGAAAAATTCGGATTAATCGCGTTTGCTCAAGCTCTCGTCCAGTATTTCATGATACTAACGGATTACGGATTCAGCATTACCGCAACAAAAGAAATCTCCCTCTGCCGAAATGAACATGCGAAAGTAAGCAAAGCTTTTTCTTCAGTCATGATCGTTAAGATCTCGCTGGCATGCATAAGTTTTCTGCTTTTATGTGTTATTGTTTATTTCATCCCGAAATTCAGGAATGATTGGCTGGTCTACATACTCAGCTTCGGCGCGGTAATAGGAAATACTCTATTCCCCGTCTGGTTTTTTCAGGGAACGGAAAAAATGAAATATATCACTGTTTTAAATAGTGCCGGTGGCGTAATTATGACGCTTTTGATTCTTTTTTGTGTAAAAGGACCACAAGACTATCTTATGGTCCCGTTTATCACCTCTTCTATATTGTTAATAACCGGTTTTTCGGGACTGTACATCGTTTTCAAAAGATTCCGCGTATCATTCAAATTCCAGAAATATAAAAATATCAGACACCAGTTAAAAGCCGGATGGGATATTTTCATTTCAGTCGCGGCAATAAACGCCTACACATCAACCCGGATTTTTATTCTTGGACTTCTGACCAATAACAGCATCACCGGATTCTATTCTATCGCGGAAAAAATCGCCAATGCCTGTCAGACGTTTCCGCTTAATTCTTTTTCTCAGGCGCTTTTCCCGCGCTTAAGCTCAATGTTCCAAAAAAATAAAAATAAAGCGTTTCAAATCACCATGAGGATCCAGCAAATCACCACCATTCTCTCTCTGATATTCATTCCTCTGATATTCATTTTTGCGGATATGATTATAAAAGCCGTATGCGGAGGGGCGTATACTGAAGCGGTTTTATCCTTGAGAATCCTGCTTATTTCGGTATTTTTTGTCACTGCCAACGCGTTCCGGGTACAATTTTTACTTATCTGCGGAAAAACGGACATTTATTCCCGAATCCATGTAATCATGGCGATACTGGGACTACCCTTGATATTTCTTTTAATAGATTCTTTCTCTTATGCGGGAGCGGCGGTTGCAACGGCCATCATTGAAGCAGGAATTTTTATCATTACTTATTTTACGGTAAAAAAAATTTCTTTCTCCTGACAGAAGTAAAAAATCCCGCTCTATCACGCGCCTGAGGATTGCTTTTCAATAAAAGCAGGCAGGCTTATTTTAAACGTAGTACCTTTTCCCTCTTCGCTTTCAAACCCGATTGTACCTTCATGGGCTTTAATAATATTGTAAATAATACTCAGCCCCAGACCTGTCCCCTCTCCCACTTTCCTCGTGGTAAAAAACGGGGAAAATATCTTATTTTGGTTTTCTTTAGAAATGCCTATTCCCGAGTCAGAGATATCAACCAAAACAACCTTATCTCCCGGATCAAAACGGGTCAGGATTGTGATTATACCGCCTTCTTTGCCGGATTTTTCCTGAATTGCCCATTTCGCATTAGTCATGATGTCAAAAACCACCTGCTGAAGAAGATGGGGATCGCCGGATATATCAGGGATAGATGGTTGAAATTCTCTTTTAATAATGATATTCTCCAAGCTCATATTGTGTTCCATCAATTCTGCGACTTTTTCCACAACTTCATTCATTGAAACTTTTTGGGATACCCCCTTGGGAGGACGCGAAAAATCCAGGAGCAACCGCGTTATCCTGGCACATCTCTTACCCGATTCTTCTATGATATTCACCAAATCTTTGATTTCATCCACCTTCCAATCTTTTTCCTCAAGCATTAATTTTATCAACTGCGCGCCGTTCAAAACACCCGAGAGAGGATTGTTGATTTCATGCGCCACCCCTCCCGCCAAAAGCCCTACGGAAGCCATCTTAGCTGATTGAATAAGCTGGTCGTTCATTTTTTTAAACCTGCTGTACCCCTGGATCTCGTTTTTCAAAATAAAGGCGGCGTAATTGAAGAACACCTGGAACTGCTCCAGCATTTCCTGCAGGGGTAAAATAATTCCCTCTATCTTGCAAACCCCGATAATATCCTGTCCCGCCATCAAGGGGAACGCCCCCGTAGTAGCCTTCGAGAAGTAAGAGGTCTTCATCGAAGAATCAACAGACTCCTGTTCGTAAATCGCTCCCCGACGCTCTTCAAAAACTTCGCTGACAAAAGGATCTTCTATCCCGGACAATTTCACTCTTTTTCCAAAAACATCCGCGTAATATATAGCATCTCCGATATAATAATAAATACACATATTGGAACCACCGACATGATTAAACGCGGACCTCAGTAAAACTTCAACCGTATTTTCAAGTCCTGAAACAGCATTTAATTCCGACATCAAAGTAATCAACAACTGGAGATTAGATTTCTCCTGGGCTAATTTCTTGAGACGATGTTCTAAAACTTCGTATTCTTTTTTGAGAACGACGGTCTCATCAGGAAGGAGCTCTTTTGTTTTACGCGTTATCGCCTCCCTCAGAACCGATTCAAGATTATCCAAAGAAACATCCCGCCATACCAACGGCAGGCCTGTCTTCCTGCCGATCTCAACGGCTTCAGAAGAAAAATCCCCGGAACACGGAGTCTTCAGACACAGCAAATATTTTCTGTCCTCCTGAAAAATTTCTTTCATACCCTCACTGTTCCCGCCAAAAGTTTTATTCATTACAGAATCCCAGCTCCGGGCCCAATCTTCAAGGAGAAAAAAAGCGCCTTTTGAAAGTTCCTCCGTAAACACCGTTGATCCCAAAAGCATTTCTATGCAATTTTGGCCGGCGGTACGAAAAGTCCCGGCTTCTTCAAGAATATTCTTCATAAGCGGATGGCACGCGCCATAAAAAACTATAGTCTTGCGCTGCGAATAATGTGACAAACAGGAAGTCAAATGGTGAGACAACCCTTCAAAATCCGTATGGAGCGCGGAATCAAAAAAAACAGTCTCCAGCGGCCAGGAGTTTTTTCCGATAAGATACAAGACTTCTTTCTTTAAAATACCGCATCCTATAAGCAAAAACTTATCTTCACCCATACCTATCCCTGTTTTTTGTATTTGCCGAATTCATACGCCGCATCCAGCATGGCCCTGATATTGGCTTCCGGAATAGCATACGGCATAACCAATGTCCCAAAGAAAAATTTCCCTCCCGGCATTCCCGCATCAAGCATCCGTTTAACCTCGTGAGAGATCTCTTCGCCTGACCAATCAATAAGCTTGATATCATTGATGACTCCGGCGCACAAAGCCCGTCCCGCAATAATTTTCTTGCCTTCCCTAATATCAGCCATGGGGCTCAAATAATAGGTTGTTATCCCTGTTCTTTCAAAAACCTCTTCGATTACAGGGTTTAAGCGCGCGCCACCGCAGTAGTAAACGACACCTTGCGTACCTACGGGTTTTAAATCCGATTCCATCCACCGCAAAGAAATCTCCTTAAAAAGCTTCCACGGAACAAAATCGGTCGAACCGAAAGGATTCGAATAAACAAAAATATCGGCTCCCGCGTCCCTGTATGCCGTTATCTCTTTTCTGAAAAATTCCGAACATTTTGTCAACAATTCATCCCGTACTTCAACAGGTCCGTTCAGAAGCAGATCAAGCCATTTTTCCATTCCCATAAGAATAGCGGGCAAAGTCATAGCTGCGGTTATATACGCGCAAATCGGATATTTTCCTCCCGCTTCACTCCTGTGTAGCCGCAAACACTTTAACCCTTCCTG
>JAQUMS010000207.1 GCA_028717985.1 Candidatus Omnitrophota bacterium | reverse complement strand
TTTCATACGCACGTTTAATCGTTTCTACCCGTTTTGCCAATGAATGTCCGGGATGCAGCTTTTCATATAACGCGCGGTTGGACGTTTCAATACGCATCAGCAGGCCCCGGGCTCCGGCGGCAAACAATTTCCTTAATGAATCCTCCCCCATTTCCCCGAAACTAATCACGATAAAACAATCGTTCCTCTGTTTAATACGGCTGATTATCTCCGCCAAATCATCAATCCCGTATCCGCAATCCTCGCCGCTTTGCAGAACAAAAGCTTTAAATCCGTACGTATCCGCAGCGGAGGAAACAGCGTCAACGACCTCATCACTACTCATCCGATAGCGTTCTAACTCTTTATTATAAGAGGAGATACCGCAATAAAAACAATTTCGCTTACAGTAATTGGAAAGCTCAACAATTCCATGTACGCAACAAGCATTCTTATGGTATTGGTGCCGCAGGTAATTCGCGGTTTTAAATACAAGATTGATTTCTTCGGTTTTTTCCCGGGAAATCAATATCCGGGCATCTTCCAAAGTTAAATCTTTACCTTCTATTGCTTTATTCAAAATGTTTTTAAGAGAGCTATCAGCAGACTGGTTAACCAGGGAAAACGAGGAATAAACGCGGTCCATCTCCTGCAGGGTAAAAAACATCTCCTTCCATGACGATAAAACACTTTCCGCTTCGGCGGCAGACACTTTGTTAATTACATATCCGCCCTGGGCGTAAACATAATCGCCGGGCGCCAGATGCGGCAATTCATGCACGGCGCGTTTAATTTCGCCGAAATAATTAATACGCGCGATCCTGCCTTCGATAGACTGAACTTTTCCGGGAATAGCGTAACACATTATAGCTCTTAGATCTTTGCTCTTAGTTCTTAGATGTCGGCTCTTAGTAAAAATCAAATTAATTCTACTCTTAGAAAGGACTAAGAGCTAAGAACCAAGAACTAAATTATTCTTCTATTTCTAATGATTCAATAAAAAATTCTTTTCCGCCTTCGGATAGTTTTCCTTCGTTCCCGCAGCGGCCGCAGGAAAATTTACTTTTCTGTTTTGGGAAAGAGATACGGCAGGATTCGCACAAAAGCCAAAACGGTTTTACGCGAATAGTCAACGGAGCACCCTCAAGGATAGTCCCCTGTGTTATCTGTTCAAAATACATACGAATAGATTCTTCCGCGAAACCCAAACCTTCGCCAACCGCGAAAACAACACTCTTCACCTTCCGGGCATGATGGGATTTTGCGGCCTCTTCCGCCTGGCGGGTTATTTTTTCGACGAAATGGTACTCATGCATGAATATGTTTTTCCTTTTCTTTAGTAACCGCCGGTTTGGTATGCGTGTGTTCCATATGGATACATTTTTTGGGACAGGCTTCAACGCAGGCACCGCATATAATACATTTAAAACGATCCAATTCCCACTTCTTATCCTTCCGTTCCACCATAATCGCGCCTGCCGGACATTTACGCTGGCATAAACCGCAGAAAATACATGTATTGACCTCAAACATGATCTTGCCCCGGGTATTCTCATAGTAATGTTTCTGCGCGAAAGGATACCTCACCGTAGCAGGGACCTTGAATAAACTCTTTAACACCACCCACGACATGCTGAATAAAGACATATTAACGCTCCGTGCAGCTGATACAGGGATCAATAGTTAATATCAATACCGGAACATCCGCGACATCGCATCCCTGAAGGATTTTTACTAACGCGGGAATGTTCGCGAACGTAGGAGTCCGCACGCGAAGCCGCTGAAGGAATTTCGTCCCGTTGGCTTTAGCGTAATATATAACTTCACCGCGCGGCTGCTCGGTCCGCGCGAAAAATTCACCTTCGGGAAAACCGGAAACTTTAATCTCAAGCGGCCCCGCGGGAATTTTACGCGCCGCCTGATCAATCAAGTCTATTGATTGAAATAATTCCCGAATCCTGACATGGCACCGGCTGTAACAATCTCCCGCTGTTTCCAAAACGGGTGCAAACGAAATATTCTTATACGCGCCATACCTAAGTTTTCTCATATCAAAATCCACACCGCTTCCCCGGGCAGTCGGGCCTACTGCGCCAAGATGATACGCGTCTTCTTTACTTAAAACACCAACACCCGACATCCTGTGTTTTACCGACCCGTCGGCAATAAAAACATCGGTAATCTCTTTGATTTCCCGTTCATACTCATGCAAAACTTTGACTATCCTGTCTAAAGTATCGGCAGAAATATCTTTCCTCACGCCTCCTACTTTGCATGACCCGAAAATAACCCGGCCGCCGGTTGTTTCTTCTATAATATCCAGGATTTTTTCCCGGAGCCTCCAGCAATGCATAAATAAACTTTCAAATCCAAACGCATCCGCCATCAGACCAAGCCATAACAAATGACTGTGGAGCCGGGATAATTCAGACCACACCAGCCGCAGGTATTGCGCGCGATCGGGAACCTCAAGCTTCATGATCTCCTCAATCACCATGCAATACGTCATCCCGTGAATAAAACTGCAAATCCCGCAGATTCGTTCCGCGACAAACACAAAATCGAAGAAATCTTTCTTCTCCACCAGCTTTTCAAGGCCGCGATGAATAAAACCTACCGAAGGAATGGCCTCAACAACCTTGCCGTCTTCAACCGCAAGTTCCAAATGCACAGGTTCAGGCAAAACAGGATGCTGCGGACCAAAAGGGATTATGGTTCTTTTTGTCATAAGGCAAGGTCCTTTTTTATATCCTTTATATTGATCTGCTCTGAACACGAATTAAAAGGGTTTTTAACTGATGTTTTATAAAAACTGCCTTTATAATCCAATACCAGGCCGGGAAATTTTATACCGAATAAATCCTGGGTTTCGTTTTCATAAATAAACGCGCTCCAGTACACGGGACTGATGCTGGGGACCTCTGGATTGCTTAACGCAACGGCAACCTTCAGATTAAAAAACTGGTAATGCTTATCAAATGAATAATTAAGTTCCAGCCCGTTTTCAAGGCGGGTGCATCCAATCTGAACCAGCCGCCATCCGTCATTGAAAAGAACCTGGACCTTTTCAACCAGTTCGGCGGGAGTAACACCTATACTTTTCTGTTCTTCGATCATGAATCATCTCCGGCGATTTTTTTCCAGGAATATCCTGGTAATGCTTTCGGAAATTTTAAGCGATTTGATTTTTTTATATCCCAATTTTTTATAAAAAAACAGGTTGCGCTTGCTTTTGTGCCCTGTATGAAGCTCATACGCGTCCACATCCCCGCAGGCTTCCTCAATAGCATGCATCAAACGGGTGCCGACTCCAAAGTTCTGGAAATGGGGATCAACTATCAGCCTGCCGATAAAACACCGATTCGCCTTGACTTCCGCGCGCACGGACCCGACAATCCTGCCGTCAATGACAGCCTTTAAAAAAATCTTATCTCCAAAATCAGCCGTAAGTTCTTCAAGGGACTGATTCAAAGGCGCAATGCTGAAATCATTATAAATTTCCGCTTCGCTTTGGAACGCGGATTTCTGCAAAGCGAGAATCTCTTTTAAATCTTTCAGGTCCGCCCGCTCAATTGACATTGATGCTAAACCTGTCGACATCGCGCGCAGACGTTTATTTTTTTCTTCAAGAACATCCAACGCTTTAACCACGCCGTCTATTATAGCTTCAGGCCGCGCCGCGCACCCGGGAACAAAGACATCCACAGGAATAACTTTATCGATCCCCCCGGTTACATTATAGCATTCGCTGAAAATACCACCTGT
>JAQUMS010000206.1 GCA_028717985.1 Candidatus Omnitrophota bacterium | reverse complement strand
TTTCCGCGTTACCGCCGGCATTATCCGCAACCGGACCGTAAGCGTCAGTAGCAAGAGTAATACCAAGGGTTGAAAGCATACCCACAGCGGAAATCGCGATACCATACAAACCTAAATTATAATTGGCCGCTCCACCGGCTAAAAAGAAACTTGAGATAATCGCGATACACACAACAAGAACAGGAACAGCGGTAGACATCATTCCCACCGCCATCCCGCTGATAATAACTGTGGCAGGACCGGTTAAAGATGACTCGGCAATCGAACGGGTCGGTTTAAAACCGCTTGAAGTATAATATTCAGTGACTAAACCGATCAAAACTCCGGCAATCAAACCCGCAAGAACCGCCCAATATATACCTACATGTTCACAACCAAGAGTATATTTAATTAAAAAATATGAAATAATCGCCACAAGGAAAGAACTGGCAAAAACGCCTTTTCGTAACGCGGCAAGCAAAACCTTCTGCGAAGCTTCTTCACCGCTTTTTACAAAAAATGTTCCTATAATAGAAGCAATAACGCCTACAGCGGCCATAACCATAGGAACAGTAACACCCGCGAGGCCTAATCCCGCGGCAACACCCAGCGCGGAAGTAGCCACAATAGAACCAACATACGATTCATATAAATCAGCGCCCATACCCGCTACATCCCCCACGTTGTCGCCCACGTTATCCGCGATAACAGCCGGATTACGCGGATCATCCTCAGGAATTCCCGCTTCAACTTTTCCTACTAAATCCGCCCCTACATCAGCCGCTTTGGTAAAAATACCGCCGCCGACCCTGGCAAAAAGAGCCTGGGAACTGGCGCCCATACCGAAACAAAGCATAGTCGAAGTAATTGCGGTTATTTTATCCGTTCCCGCAGGCAAAGCATGTCCGGTAAAATACCAGTTAAGAAAATAATACCAGATACTTAAATCCAGTAGTCCAAGACCTACAACGGTCAAGCCCATAACAGCTCCGCTGGAAAAAGCGACCCGTAAACCGGCGTTAAGGCTTTTGGTAGCGGCCGCCGCTGTCCTGTTGGATGACTGCGTCGCTATACTCATACCGATAAAACCGGAAAGACCGGAAAAAAGTCCCCCGGTCAAAAAAGCAAACGGGACAAAAATCACAAGGTAATTTTTAAACGCGAGGAACAACAAAACAAAAAACATGACAAAAAAGAAAAGGGCCACGCCTAAATACTGCCTTTTCAGGTAAGCCTGAGCACCAATACGTACGGCTTTGGCAATTTCCTTCATTTTGTCATTACCCTCATCCATCTTCATAATGGTTACCGCAAGGTAGAATGCGAAACCCAAAGCGAGAATGGAACCCACGGGAGCAAGAATAAGCAAATCAAACATTGTACCGCCTCCTTTCAGTTCAAAAACAATTATACGAAAAACATATATGTTCTTTTATGCCTTACAAAATTCTAACTATATTAACACATTTGTCTTTTAAATCAACAAGAATTTAATCATGAGGAGTGCCGATATTAATCATACCCGTATTTTCTGATGAACCAAGATTTGGTCCATTGTACCAGGAAAAGATAGGAACCCACGATTACAATAAGGACAAGAAAATATGAGGGAGGAGGAACGACAAAACCAAACGGCTTTGCCAAAGAAGAAAAAGGAATGGATATGCCGGCGGCAACAATAAAAAGCGAGGTTAAAACCAAAAATGTACTCGGCCTGCTCTCAATAAAAGGAATTTTTCCCGTGCGGATTACGTATATAACCAGCGTCTGCGTGCATAAGGATTCAATAAACCACCCGGTGTGGAATAACGCGGGAGAAGATTTAAACACAAACAGCATAACACCATAGGTAATGAAATCAAATATAGAACTTATAGGACCGATGATAACCATAAACCGCCTTATATGGGTCACATCCCACCGGCGGGGTTTCACCAGATATTCCTTATCAACGGAATCCGTCGGGATCGCTATCTGCGACACATCATAGAGGAAATTGTTCAAAAGTATCTGTATCGGAAGCATCGGCAGAAAAGGGAGAAATAAACTGCCGCCGGTCATACTGAACATATTGCCGAAATTTGAGCTCGACCCCATCTTTATATATTTCACGATGTTCCCGAATGTCTTACGCCCTTCTTTAACCCCGTCTTCAAGCACCATAAGGCTCTTTTTAAGCAAAATCATATCGGCGGATTCCTTGGCAATATCAACGGCATTATTTACCGAGATCCCCACGTCGGACGCTTTCAATGCGGGCGCGTCGTTTATACCGTCCCCAAGATACCCTACTATATGCTTATTGGCATGAAGCATGCGGATAACCCGCTCTTTCTGCAACGGTGAAAGACGCGCGAAAACCGTAGTTGTCTTTACAAGTTGTTTCAAATCATAATCCGATGCTTTTTCAACCTGTTCTCCGGTCACCAACCCTTTGCTGTCCAACCCGACTTCACTGCAGATCTTTTTCGTAACCAGTTCATTATCGCCGGTTAAAACTTTAAACTCAATTCCCAATTTCCGCAATGCCATGATCGCGCGCCGCGCGCTCGGTTTTGGAGGATCAAGGAACGCGACATATCCTTTGAGGATCAAATCTTTTTCATCATCTTTGGAATATATTTCTTTTTTCGTGTCGAAATCCCGGTACGCGATCGCTAAAACGCGGAAACCATCCGCGCTTAAACGGTCATATTCCTGTTTTAAATCGGAAATAATCAACGGCTCAATCTCAAGGATCTCCCCCTCCAGCTCATACCGCGAACACCGTTTAAAGATTTCCTCAGGCGCCCCCTTGGCAATAATCCTGTTTTTCCCTTCCATATCAACAACAACAGACATAATACGGCGGGAGAAATCAAACGGTATTTCATCTATTTTTTTATACTGCTTAACAACGAGCTTTTCGTATTTAAGGATGGCACGGTCAAGAAGGTTCTTTAATCCGGTTTGGTAAAAGCTGTTTATATAGGCTAATCTGAGGACATTATCATCTTCCTGCCGCACGACATCGCAGTGTTTTTCCAGGACGATCTTGTCCATAGTCAGCGTCCCGGTTTTGTCGGTACATAAAACATCCATGGCTCCGAGGTTCTGGATGGAATTCAGCCGTTTAACAATGACCTCTTTTCTGGCCATCGCTATCGCGCCCTTGGAAAGGTTGATCGCCACGATCATAGGAAGCATCTCGGGAGTCAAGCCGACCGCCACACCCAGTGAAAATAAAAATGCGTCTATTACTTTCCCTTTCATCAACGCGTTCACCGCGAAAATAACTACCACCATTACCAGCATGAGCCTAATCATCAACAGGGTAAACTTATTCACACCCTTGTCAAAATCTGTTTCAACCCTGATAGTCGCCAGTTTACGGGACAATTCCCCAAACTGAGTAGAAATCCCTGTCTTTACGACAACACCCAACGCGGTGCCGCTAACAACGCTGGATCCCATAAATACAATATTGGACATATCCGATGTAGAATTGGGTTTGGAAGAAGATGGAACAGCTGTTTTTTCAATAGGGAAAGATTCTCCTGTCAGGGAAGCCTGATTTATAAACAAATCCTTACAGGAAATAATCCTTAAATCCGCGGGAATCATATCTCCGGCATACAAATCAACTATATCACCGGGAACTATCTCCCGGATCTTAATTTCCTTAAGTCTGCTGTTCCTGAACACAGTAGCCGTGGCTCTCACCATTTCGCTTAATTTTTCCGCTTCCTTTCCCGCACGGTACTCCTGAATAAAAGAAAGGATCACGCTCAAAACCGCCATTAATCCCACAA
>JAQUMS010000205.1 GCA_028717985.1 Candidatus Omnitrophota bacterium | reverse complement strand
ACACGTTTAAAAAGCGGCGGACGGGACTTGAACCCGTGACATCTTGCTTGGCAAGCAAGCATTCTACCGCTGAATTACCGCCGCGTGATATTTACCGTGTAGAAACTTATGGGCGGAAGAGGATTTGAACCTCCAAGGGTTGCCCCAATAGCTCCTAAGGCTATCGCGTATGCCAATTCCGCCATCCGCCCAATACAATACATTAGCGGATAGCGACGAGTGTATAGCGCATAGTAATCTCAACGCTATCCGCTATACGCTAAATTAAAAAACCTCCGCGACTCGAACAATCGTTCCGCGCACCCGCTCGGAACTCTTCAGGGGAAAATCCATTCTTGGATCCCCCCTTTACTTCCTTGACCTTCTTATCGTCGGAATTAAATGAGCCTCCCGCGACTCGAACGCGGCACACCTACCTTAAAAGGGTAGTGCTCTACCGGATGAGCTAGAGGCCCAAAATTAAAATTCAAGAACTTCTTTATCTTTATTTTTCAACAACTCATCGATTCTTTCCGTGAACTTATCGACAAGTTTTTGCAGTTCATCTATCGATTTAAATTTTTCATCTTCGGAAATCAGCTTGTCTTTTTCCAATTTCTCAAGCAGCTCTTTTGATTCCCTGCGTATCGTACGAATGGAAATTTTCCCTTCTTCCGCTATTTTATTGACCACTTTTGTCAATTCCTGCCGCCTCTCTTTTGACAATTGAGGCACAGCTAACTTTACGACTTTACCGTCATTAAACGGCGTAATGCCTAAATTAGACTTAAGGATCGCCTTCTCAATCTCGGGAATAACTTTAGGATCCCACGGCTGGATAGCTATAAGGTGGGGATCCGGGACTGAAATAGAAGCCAACTGTTTAAGCAGTGTAAGCGTCCCATAATAATCCACGTGAAGCCCTTCGACCAAATTAGGACTAGCCCGGCCTG
Source organism: Candidatus Omnitrophota bacterium (assembly GCA_028717985.1). Classification (GTDB taxonomy): domain Bacteria; phylum Omnitrophota; class Gorgyraeia; order Gygaellales; family Profunditerraquicolaceae; genus STD1-16. Next base: position 2,846 of record JAQUMS010000205.1, on the reverse strand, counting down.
TTCTAATTTCGGAAAATTCCCGGGTTAAAAAATCCATTGATTTTTTAAGCTTATCTTCAGTAGCATGCAGGACTTCTTTAGATGTCATATTTCCCCCTTTTCCGCGGAAAAAAAATTAATTAACAATCGTTCCAATTTTTTCGCCCAGAAGGATCCTCTTTAAGTTGCCATTCTGATTGAGGTTAAAAACGATAATCGGAAGAGAATTATCCATGCATAACGTGACCGCCGTGGCATCCATCACCCGCAACCCCTGCTGTAAAACTTCTATGTATTTTAAACTCTCAAACTTTTGCGCGTCTGTTACGACCATCGGGTCAGCGGAATATACGCCATCGACTTTTGTGGCCTTTAAAACCGCCTGGGCATTGATTTCCATCGCCCTCAAAGCAGCGGCAGTATCCGTGGTAAAATAAGGGTTTCCTGTTCCCGCGACAAATATCACCACCCGGCCTTTTTCAAGATGCCGTATGGCTCTTCTGCGTATGTACGCCTCAGCTATCCTCTGGATCTCAATAGCTGTCATTACCCGGGTAGGCATACCCATTTTTTCCAATGCGTCCTGCAAAGCCAAACCATTAATAACCGTAGCAAGCATCCCCATATAATCCGCCACAGAACGGTCAAGATCAAGCCCCCGGGACCCGCTATTTGCCTGCCCCCTGATTATATTGCCTCCTCCCAGGACCAACGCCACATCAACGCCCATATCTTTTGCTTCCCGGACCTGGCTCACAATATATTCCAAAACATCGTGGTCTATCCCATGAGATTGCTTGCCCTGGAGGGCTTCACCGCTTAACTTTAAAACTATTCTTGAATAAATCGGCTGAGGCATTATTCTCCAAGCTGAAATCTGGAAAAACGGCGGATAACAATATTCTCGCCCATTTTACCGACAAGATTCCCCAGGTAATCCTTCATAGTCATCCCCGGGTCTTTTATAAAGGGCTGTTCCAACAAACAATGTTCCTTATAAAACTTATCCTTATCATTTTCTTTTTCTATAACCTCGGAAGGCACATCTTCACGCTTCACATATGAAGGGCTGCACGCGGTTATCTGCATGGCCACATCCTTGGTAAACTGGATAAATTCATTGTTACGGGCTACAAAATCGGTCTCTGAATTAACTTCAACCAAAACTCCGATTTTATTCCCCATATGAACATACGCTTCCACTCTGCCGTCCTTCGCCGACTTACCTACTTTTTTAGCCGCTATTTCAAGCCCTCGTTTACGCAGCAATTCCTGGGCCTTTTCAATATCGCCGTTGGTCTCAGTTAAAGCTTTCTGGCATTCCGCAATACTTGCCGAAGTTATCCTCCTCAATTCTTTAATTACGTCCACCGATAGTGCCATTGCTTTTCCCTCTCTTCCACTATTAAATTATTATAGAATCAACCGGCTTATTCCTTTTTCCTGGTAACACCTATTGGTTTTGCTTTTCTGGCAGGTTTAGCAACCCCTTCTTTCGGCTCGGTTGTTTCAACTAATTCTTCGATTTCTTTTATTTTAATTTCTTCTTCCGGCAACACCACACCGGCATCAACATCAGCCTTTGACTCTTTAACGGCAACACCTTCCTGAGAAAGATAGGAAAGAAATTTCTGACGCCCTTCAATAATACTATCGGCAATCAAACTAACGATAATCTTTATTGACCGGGTCGCATCATCATTTCCCGGGACCGGATATTCAATATCATCGGGATCAGAATTCGTATCTATCAACCCCACGACAGGAATCGACAATTTGTTCGCTTCCATAACAGCGGTTTCTTCTTTCTTGGTATCAACCACAAAAAGCGCTTTCGGCATCCGATCCATGGCAGCAATGCCCCAGAAATTCTTCTTCAGTTTGTCGAGTTCTTTTTCAAGCAACGACACTTCTTTTTTCGTCAATTTTTCATACGTGCCGTCAACTTTCATTTTTTCTATCTCTTTCATCCGGCTGATACTTTTCTTGATTGTCGCGAAGTTCGTAAGCAATCCGCCCGGCCAGCGTTCGACAACGTAAAACATTCCGCACCGGAGGGCTTCCTGATGGACAATCTCCTGGGCCTGTTTTTTTGTTCCGACGAACAACACCGATTCCCCTTTTGCCGTAACTTCAAACAGGAAATCACGCGCTTTGTTCAAACATTCAACCGTTTTTTCAAGGTCAATAATATAAATACTGCTTCTTTTACCGAAAATAAACTTTTTCATTTTCGGATTCCAACGAGAAGCCTTATGACCAAAATGAACTCCTGCTTCCAATAATTTTTTGATCAACTCTAACGACAACGTTCATTCCTCCTTCAGCGGACAGGCTATCTACGAATAAAGGATTCTCGGCCTTTACCCTATCACTGTCTTCTTACTAAAATTAAATTATCAAACAATGGTACGACAGAGCGCACACTCTGTCTATGCCCTTTTCCATACGCACAAAACACACACTCTTTCCTTACGATACACACGAGCATGTGTGGTATTACAGCTTCTAAAGCAATTTAGTATAACATAATTTTTTAAACATGCAACTTTTTTTTCTTATTAAAATCACCACTTGACAATCCTTCGTGTTTCAGTATACTATAGCGTTGGCTGGATAAAATAAAGCTTAAAAAACAGATTACAGTTTACGTCAGTAAAGGAGCCGGCAATGTTACGAAAATGTGCTTTGTGCGGGAAAGGCCCGCTTACAGGAAAAAAGGTAGTCAGGAAAGGTCTTTTGAAAAAGAAAGGCGGAACCGGAAGTAAAATAGTCCGGAGTTCCAAGAGGGCATTTCTCCCCAATCTTCAAAAAATCCGTATTCTGGTTGATAAAAAACTCACCCGCATGTATGTCTGCGCGAAATG
>JAQUMS010000204.1 GCA_028717985.1 Candidatus Omnitrophota bacterium | reverse complement strand
AAGGGGTAACTATTGTGTGCGCCGCCGGAAATGAGTATCAAAAAGGGAATCCGATTGTATATCCGGCCGCGTATGACGCGTATTGCATTGCGGTTGGCGCCGTGCGGTATGATGAGGCCAGGGCGTGTTATTCCAGTACCGGAAGTTATGTGGATATATCCGCTCCCGGAGGGGATATGAATGTTGACCAGAATAATGACGGATATAAGGACGGTATTCTTCAACAGACATTCAGCAATACCCCTTCGAATTTCGGTTACTGGTTTTATCAGGGGACTTCTATGGCGGCGCCGCATGTTTCCGGAATAGCGGCGTTGTTGATTTCTAAAGGGGTTACAGGCCCGGATGCTATTATGAATGTGTTGAAAGCAACAGCGAAAGATAAAGGCCCTGTTGGCTGGGATGCGGAATATGGATGGGGGATCGTTGATGCGTATGCCGCGCTTAATTATGTCCCGGAAGTTATTCATGATGTCGCGGTTACAGGTATAGTTGTTGTTTCCTCATGTGTTCAGGGGGACACGGTTCCCGTGACGGTAAACGCGGGAAACTCAGGCAATTATGATGAAACATTTACCGTGGTTCTTTCCGATAGTACTTCCGGCGCGGAAATCGGCAGGCAGACCACGTCTTTGCCCAGTAAAGGAAGCGCGAATTTAGTGTTCCAGTGGGATACCGCAGGTGCGGTAATCGGTGACCATACGCTGAAAGCGGAAGCGCAGGCTGTTTCAGGGGAATCAAATACTTCCAACAATACAGCGACTTCAACAATAACAGTTAAAGATGCCGTGCATGATGTCGCTATTACGGCTATTAATTCTCCGCTGGAAGCCGGTAAGGGAGATTCGGTAAGTATTCCCGTTACAGTGAAAAATCAGGGCGCGTATGCCGAGACGACTCTGATTACGCTGACAGATATAACGGATAATGTTTCCCTGGGGTCTCAAACATTGGCTTTGAACGTTGACGCATCCACTTCTGTTTTGTTTAATTGGAATACGTCATCAGCGTCACTGGGAAATCATTTTTTCCGTGCGGACGCGGGAGTAGTATCGGGGGAAACCAATACAGATAATAATTCAATGGTAACTACCGTGGGGACTAATGTGAAACAAAAAGCCATGCATATAGCAGGTATTGATATGGCTTTGAGTACACGGACTTCCGGTAAAATTAAATATACGCGGGCATTGGCAGCATTAACACTTGTTGATCCCGGCGGAGTTCCTGTTCCCGGAGCCGTGATCTCGGGTACATGGAGCGGAGCGACCCGTGACAGCGATACCGGCACAACCAATTCAAGCGGCAAGCTGACGGTATCGTCAAATGAAGTAAGGAATCCGGCTCGTGGTACGACGTATACGTTCACGGTAAAGAGCGTCACAAAAACGGGATGGACGTATGATTCGGCACAAAACACGGTAACAAGTAAATCCATAAAAGTTCCATGATGAAAACAATTTCCGGCACGGTTGTCACGCGGGATAACATAAATATCGCGTACGACTATACCATTCAGGGATTTGATTCCGCGGTTATTGTCTGTCCGGGGTTTTTCAACAGTAAGAGAAACCGCTGGATGGTTAAAGCCGCGGAGTTAGCCGGAGAGAAGCATGATGTTGTTATTTTCGATTTCAGAGGGCACGGCGAAAGCGGCGGCAGGTTTTACTGGTCGGCTAAGGAACATTTGGACCTTGAAGCGGTGCTGAAGTATACGAAAGCCCGTGGATACAAAAAGATCGGGATACTGGGTTTTTCTCTTGGTGCCGCCGCGGCGGTGAATCTGGTAAGCCTTGAAGATGGGGTTGACAGTATGATATTAGTCAGCTGTCCTTCCAGTTTTGCCGGTATTGATTTTAATTTCTGGCGGCCGGAGATGCTTTCTGACCTTAAAGATAATTTTAGCTGTCATTGGGAAGGCAAAGGTGCCAGGCCCGGGCATTTGTTTTTGCCTAAGTTTAAACCGGTTGATCGTATCTCAAAAATAAAAAACATCCCTGTTTTGTTTATACACGGGGACAAGGATTGGATTGTTAACGCCTATCATTCCGAAAAACTGTTTAAGGCCTGTACAACGCGTAAAAAACTGGAAATTATAAAAAATGGGTTGCACGCGGAAAGGCTTATTCAGCAGTATCCCGAAAGGATAAAAAAAATTATTCTTGATTGGTTTTCTTCCACAATGTCCTGATTGATGCTATAATTGAAAATCAGGAATTTGGTGCTGTAACGAGACCTTGATTTATCCACGTATGAAGGAGGGGGGATATGGATAGAACAAAATGGTTTGTGTTCGGCTTTTTTTTATTATTTGCGTTTCCTTGTGCGGCGCCCGCCGCATATTCAGGCATGATGGAGAACAGGGATTTTAATTTTGATTTTGTTCCCGGCCCGAGGCTTGAGTATCCTGTAACCAATGATATTGATCTGAACGGAAAAGAGTCCCTTGAGTTTCGCTGGTCGCGCGCCCGGGTCACGGAGACCCGGTATTATCTGCTCAAGATTTATACGGGTTATAAAACTACAGCTTCATTTTTGATCTTCGAGCGGCAATTCCTCCCCCCTGAATATCCCGTCCAAATCCCGGCGTCGTTATTTACGGTAGGCCAGGTTTACACGTGGACTCTTACCCAGGTGTTTACGGGAGGAGAGAAAAGCGATACGAGTTCCAGCCCGTTTACAATAAAAAAGAAATAAAGGGAACTTTTTGTTGAATGTGTGTGTCTAATATAATGAAAGCACGAGGGGCAAGGTGACGGTGCCGTTATTAACAGAAGAGCTCAGGGAATTCCTTAAAAAAAAAGAATTTGTCAGTATCGCGACCTGTGACGATAACGGCAGGCCGAATGTCGCGCCTAAATTCCTTATAAAAGTTGAAGGCGATTTTTTGTATTTGGCGGATTATGTTATAGGCAGGACCTTTCAGAATATGAAAGTTAATCCTAAAGTCTCCATTGCAACCGCTGATACGGACAAGCTGGTGGGATACCAGATAAACGGGACGGGAAAAGTCTTGGAAAGCGGCGAGGAATACTTCCGGATTTTTAAGGAAGTGAAAGATTTGGAACTGCATCTTTCAGTTGAGCGAATTATTTCCGGCATCAAGAATGATAAAAAATACAGCGATTTTGAGTTAACGTTTCCGGACCGGCTGGCGGTATTTAAAATTAAGATAACTGAAGTGGTCAGGATCAGTCCTGCCGGTATACTGGAAAGAAAGTTATCAACGGACGCGGGCGCGTGAATCCGCGGGAAAAAGATATGGATAGGAGAATGAAAAAACGTTTGGTGATACTCGCGGTTTTTGCCGTGCTGGCTTTTCCTTTTCGCGGAAGCGCGGAGGAAACGATGACATGGGAAGCCTGCCTTAAGGAATCGGTCAAGAATAATCCCGATTTGATTTCTGCAGAAGGGAGTATCCTTCAGCAGAACGCGGCAAAGGCTATTTCCGCCAGTTCTCTTTTTCCCCAGGTTGACGCGTCCCTGGGAGCTTCCACGACGAAGGCAAACACCGCGGGGGTAAGTTCGACCACGGATTCATATTCATACGGTATTGCCGGAACGCAGCTTTTTTTCGATGCTTTCAAGACTCTTAATACCGTGAAACAGGGGAACGAGAATGTTAACGCGGCCCGGTATAATTTTAAATTTGTTTCCTCGGATGTCAGGAAGAGGTTGCGGACGGCGTTTGTCGAACTGTTGAAAGCCCAGGAATCTATTTCTGTGGCGGAGGATATTGCGAAGATCCGGCGAGGCAATTATGAATTGATCACGCTTCGGTACGCATCGGGACT
>JAQUMS010000203.1 GCA_028717985.1 Candidatus Omnitrophota bacterium | reverse complement strand
GTGCGGAGTGGGATTGGGCTTGCGCACAAAAGTCAACGCGAATATCGGCACATCAACGGACCAGCCGCAAATAGCGGATGAGCTGAAAAAATTATCAGTTGCCATTCAATACGGCGCGGATACCGTTATGGATTTAAGCGTGGGAGGGGACCTTCGCGGAATACGCGGAAAAATCATGAAAGCGTCTTCTATCCCGCTGGGAACCGTGCCGATTTATGAAATTGCGGTCAAAGCTCAAAAGCAAAAAAAGAATTTATTAAATTTCACGGTTGATGATATACTAAATGTTTTAGAAGCGCAAGCAAAGGCCGGCGTTGATTTTTTTACAATTCATTCGGGAGTTACGCGGAAAAGCACCGCTGTCCTTCAAAAAAATAAGCGCCTTTTGGGAATCGTGTCCCGAGGAGGGGCGATTATTGCCAGTTGGCTGAGGCATAATAAAAAAGAAAATCCTTTTTTTGAATATTTTGACGAAATTATTAAAATAGCGTATCGGTATGACGTGACGTTGAGCCTGGGAGACGGCCTTCGTCCGGGTTCGATTCTTGATGCTACTGATAAAGCCCAGCTTTCAGAACTTAAAATTCTCGGAGAACTCGCCCTTCGTGCGCGTAAAAAAAATGTCCAGGTGATGATAGAAGGGCCCGGGCATGTGCCGTTGGATCAGATTGAGAAGAACGTGATTTTAGAAAAGAAGCTGTGCCATGGCGCCCCATTTTATGTCTTAGGCCCGTTGGTCACGGATATCGCTCCCGGGTACGACCATATTACCTCGGCTATCGGCGGCGCTATTGCCGCCAGCCATGGCGCGGATTTTCTGTGTTTTGTGACTCCGGCCGAACATTTACGGCATCCCTCCGTGGATGACGTGAAAGAGGGGGTGATCGCCTCTAAAATCGTGGCTCACGCAGGGGATATCATTAAACGGAAAGAAAGCGCGTTGATTCTTGACAGGAACATGTCCGAAGCCCGGGCAAAACGTGATTGGAAAAAACAGATTTCTTTATCTATCGATCCTCAAAAAGCCAGTCAATACCGGAAATCTTCTCTGCCCGAAGATAAGGATGTGTGTACTATGTGCGGAGATTATTGTTCTATTAAATTAATGGACGAATGTATTTGTTAGGTCTTGGCTCTTAGGTCTTAGAAAATTAGATTTTGATTTTGCTAAGAACCAAGACCTAAGAACTAAGAGCTAAAAATTGCGGGTGTAATTCAGTGGTAGAATGACAGCTTCCCAAGCTGTATATGGCGGTTCGATTCCGCTCACCCGCTTAATTAAATAACACAAAACTTTAGTGTATGCTCAGACGGATTAAAAATAGTGTGGTGGTTGCGGCTCTGGTTTCCGGTCTGATTTCCGGTTGTGTTACTCCTCCAGCTCATGTGCCTCCCGTTGTATCTCCGGCATCTCCGGGTTTTTACCATACCGTCATTAAAGGCCAAACATTATGGAAAATATCCAAAATGTACGCCGTGGATATTGATGATTTGGTACGGATCAACCATATTTCCAACGTTACCAATATTGAGGTTGGACAGTTGATCTTTATCCCGAAGCAGAAACCGGTAAAACAGGCTTCTTTTAAACCGGTCTATTCTGAGGATTTTATCTGGCCTGTTAAAGGTAAGGTGATCACAACGTTCGGCCAGACGTATAATAATATGGTTAATAAAGGTATAAATATTCAGTCCGATAACCCATCCAATATCGTCGCCGCGCGAAGCGGAAAAGTGGTTTTCAGCAAGGAGAATTTTCTGTGTTACGGAAAGACGCTTATTATAGACCACGGGGATAATTTTTCTACGGTGTACGCCCGGAATTCCCAGTTGTTGGTAAAGCTGGGAGATATTGTTCAACGGGGCGACCTTATAGCCAAAGTAGGGGCGGCGGGGCGCGATAAAAATATGTATTTACATTTTGAAATCCGTAAAGGGCATTTGCCGCAAAACCCTTATTTTTATCTGCAGAGAAATTGATATCTTTTAGTGCGTGGTTTTTAGGTGGTGCAAAGAGCTAAGAATGAAAAAGGAAAACTTTTTTGACCGTCGCCATTATCTTGACCTGTTAGAGAAGCGGATTACCGATTTAAAAGACGGGTACCGTCAGAATCTGGCGTTTATCGGCGATGAGCTTGTCGGGAAAACCTCTATAGTTTTTAAGCTTTTAAACAGGTTTTTCGATGCCGGGATCGTTACCGTGTATTTGGAGGTCCGTCCTGAAAAATTCCAGGCGTTCGTAAAGAGGTTCCTGGGTGTTTTGTTGTATAGTTTTCATTCCAATGCCGGCACCGTGGGCTTAAAAGAGGATTTTGATTTTCTTCTTGAAAAAACGGATGCGATCGCTCCGAGGACCGCTGAAAAGATCAGGTCTCTAACCCGGGAAATCGAGAACCGGAAGCGCGACAATGTTTTTGCCGAACTTCTTTCTCTCTGTGATACGCTGCATCAGGAAACGAATAAATATTTCGTGATTTTTTTCGATGAATTCCACAATTTGGAAACATTGGGGAGTAAAGATATTTTCGCGGAGTGGTCAAAGGTTTTAATAGCGCAAAAACATGTTTTATATGTGATCCTCAGTTCAATGAAAACCCGGGCGCACAATATCCTTTCAAAACATTTATGCCTTTTGTTCGGGAATTTTGAGATTGTCTCTGTCGAACCCTTTGGCCCGGCGGCAACGGAAGAATACCTTGCCCAAAATTTGCGGGGGCTCTCGATTAATAAAGGAACTCGGGATTTCCTCGCGCATTTGACAGGAGGTTCTCCGTTTTACCTGCATGTAATCGCAGATTCGCTTCTTAAGTCTCCTTCTTCGGGCGTAGTTGATGTGTTGGATGAACTTTTGTTCGCTCCTGCGGGAGTGTTGAATCAGAGGTTCACCAGTTGTTTAAAGCGGCTTCAGGATGGCGTCCATGGAAGGGATGTTTCATCTGTATTATTTTTGATTTCCAACGGCCAGAATAAAATAAGGGATATTTCGCAGGTGACCCATAAGCCGGCGGGGGAAATTAAGTCATTGCTTACCTGTCTTTTTGAGTCTGAAGTAATTAACCGCAGCGGTGATTTTCTGCGGATCAACGACAGGGTATTCAGCTTTTGGCTTAAGTTTGTTTACCAGCAGAAACTGAATTCTTTGACCTTCGACGCGAAAAATCAGAACCTGCAATTCAGGAAAAAACTTGATGCGATTATCCAGGAATATCTGGCCCATTCCAATAAATCTATCCTTGAAAGGACTGCCGACCTTCTTAAGCTTTTTGAAGATGAATCCATCCAGATCGAAAAGAAAAAATTGAAATTGAACCGTTTCAGGGAAATTAAGCCGCTTGAATTTAACGCCAACGGCATAAAAGAAGGTCTTGTCTGCAGGTCTACCGACAGCTTATGGCTGATCGGATTCAACCATGACAGTCTTACGGAAGAAGATATTTCTTTTTTTTCAAAGGAATGCAAGAAATACAAACAGAAGCTTCAGCGTAAAATCATAATTTCCTGTAAAGATATTGACGCCAACAGTAAACTTAGGGCGCTTGAAGAAAAGGTGTGGACGTGGGATCTTCAGAATTTAAACCAGATCATGGATGCTTTTTTTAAGCCCCGGGTGATTGTATGAGCGTGAAGATCGGAGTTATTTCCGATACGCATGTGACGTCGGAGACGAAAAAACTCCCTCCTGCTGTTGTCGACGAGTTCCGCGGGGTCGATATGATCATACACGCTGGGGATTTGGTTGATTTATCTGTATTGAAGCTCCTGAAAACACTATGTCCCAATGTTAAAGCCGTGAGCGGTAATATGGATAATCCCGATT